>NZ_JAWPOH010000126.1:0-4674 GCF_037671525.1 Methylobacter svalbardensis | reverse complement strand
TCCAATGCAATTTTGGCTTTTTGAGCCCCTGTAAAAATCTTCCGTTTGCTTTCGCTCATTTCCTGCTTCTCATTTTTCGACAGAGCATAGCTTAAACTATTGTCCGGAATTCGGGGTCCACTATACTACTCAAAACAATTGCTCCATAAATAAAATATTTTGTTTAAAAACTCACATTTTACCTTTGTATTAGCCAAACAACTAGAATGTCCGCTACCGGAACCTGAGTGTTTAAGCCACGGTAAACAAAATACACGAGCTTAACTGGGAGATTTTGCGGTTGTTATAAGACAATATCATTTTGGCCGATTCCCAACTTCTACTACAAACGGGATGCAAAAATACACTTCCTTGTCAAGGATTCTTAGTAGCGCATGAGCAATACCACTACCATGAAGACGAGATATTTTCTATTTAAGGAAACCATTGGCGTCTATCTTGATAAAGTGAAATCGGTTTTAAGGAACAAGTAAGAAAACTTCTAAACCCTAAATTTCAGCTACTTTGAAAATCCGCAGGTGTGACAGTTTGAGGCATTTTTGAGATCAGTGCCTTATGTCTTATAGGTGTCTTGACTGGAAATGAAGGTTTATAAGACACTGAAACCCAGTAGTGACACAGCTCATGGGCTTTGTCTTGTCTGTCTTATGTAAATATCATAGAGTTAGTTTTTTTATATAGAAAGACTCTGTGTAGAAGTATTTTATTAGTACAGTTATTGACTAAGACACCTAAGACACCTAAGACAGGGAGGCAGTCTCAGTATAGATAAGGCTTCGCCTGTCTTATGTGCTAAAAAAGACAGGTGAGTAAGGCAGGCAATTAACCTCTTCTGCATTCATTACAGCTGTTAATTCTTCAGATTCCCTGAGTAGCTAGGTTCCTTAATAAAACGACATCAGGATTTAATTCTGCAAAAACAGTATACGGATTAAGGTTCTTTGATAAATATTTCACTGTCGATATCGATTGGGAGCATGATTTTCTCTTTGGATGTTTCCAAACGATGAGTGCGACGAGCCTGCGGTAAACTATGAAGAGTCGGGCAGTCATCCGGAATAATAAGCAGTCCATAGCTCATTCTGACGGATTGATAAGAATCTGGATAGCGTACTCTTGCTATATATTGATTGCCGCTGCTCTCGCGTACTGTCAGTATCTTAGCTTTTGTGTATAAAATAAGATCATTCGATGAAATATTTAAAGTTTTGCCAAAAGCTTTATCGTAAACCTTTGCTTTAATGCCTATATCTCTCAACGCAGCAATATCATCGATAGATGAATTGTCTAAATCACCCGTGTTGTAACGTTTTACCGGAATAAAATCATTTGTTTCAGCCGAAATTACTCGACTACGAAATGCCTCGTGTTGCGACAAATTAATTTGTAAGGGCTGTTTAAGTAACTGTGGAAATCTTGCTGGAAAACCACGAGATGAAACCTTGACGTATCGTGATTTAAGTTCTTCAATGTCGGCCTCAGTTTTAATATTTAGCGACTCATTTCCACCTAGAGATATTACAGCATGCAAAAATTTGGGAGGTCTCTGAATAATGGTGTTTCTGAATGGTGTTTCTAAGTATTTAAGATCTGCTTTGTCGCCAGCCATGAATTTTTGTTGCGAAAGGAAATCGAGCAGCTCATTTTCAAAGGTAAAGAAGCTTTTCCAGTCTGATTTTGATGATTTTTCAGTCATATTTTTTGTTGCTTTAAACGTTGAAACGGGTGGGGCTAAGTCTAAGCCATTTATAAGATATGTTGATTATTCTATCATTCAAAGATTGGATTCTCTGATTAAAGTGGTTTAGCAGTAATCACCCCGCCTCTGTTTATCATTCGACACATGTTGTCACAAGCATAATTGGTTGTTTGCCAACTCTCCACAGATTCAAGTAACGCTTATCTTTAAGGCTCATTTGGTGTCCAGATGGGTCGTAACAGACACCAATAATAATCTGGATGCTGTTCAGTAATATCATTGATGATGTTGCAATTTTTCAATGCCCTTCCAAGATTATCTTTAGAAATACCTTGGCACATTATAATCATAAATACAGGGATATGGTGTGTATGATCCTAGTTTTACAGGATAGTTAGCGTTTCATATTTTATTATGTTTGTTACAGAGAGCTGTTAAGAAAGCAAACATAACCTTCACAATTATTGATGGCAACTCTTGTCATCATAATAGCCAAAATTAATTCATTAATAAAAATTAATGATGTTATGAGTTTGTTTGTTCGATAAATTATATATATAAAAATTACAGAGTGATAGGTCAATTATTTTTCTAAAAAAACACTGCAGGCCTTGCCGCTGATCAGGCGGTAATTTATTTGTGAGTGTGATATTAAACTTTTTATCACATTTATTTTTCATATTAATGTGATAAAAAACTAAATATCACATTTTGTATGGCAAATATATTTCAATATAAAATAGTTCAAAATAGGGTATTGACTTTATGTTAAATCTATTTATTATGTTGCGTGTTGATCTAATAAATAGGTGAATATTAATTTTTAATTCATTAAAAATAACTAAATATTTATTCTTGTTTATGTATTAATTTTATATGAATAATGCGCTACAATAAACAGAAGATTAAATTTATTGTATTTGCAAATTTAATAAACAAAAAGGTAACTAAAATGAATGAACAAAAAATATTGATGAACCCACATACTGGATCAGTTGATACAGAGGAAAATTGGATTTTGGAACAAGTTTGTTGTGGAAATACACGTGATGACTTCGCAGATTTAATCGAGGTCAAGAAAAATAAAGAGGGGCATTGGGTTGAAGCATAAGCAAGTCAATCTTATCTAAACGCCAGTAAATTTAACTAACATTATAATTAACTTAAAAAATATTTACATGAAAAACGCCAATATTATGAAATCGAACCAACCCAATGAAAATTATTTGAATACCTCGAAGGTGCTAGTCGTGAATCCGACAACTGAGGATTTGACTAATAAATTTTACGCAGCTGGTCCAAATGTTCGAATTGGAGATGCGCTTTTTACAGTATGTCAGTCATCTTATTATAGCGATGATAACGATCACAATGATCACATAGAATTACATCGCAGAGCCGATTGGATAGCATCAGCGTTGAATGCCTACAGAGTTGCTGAAAATAACGCTAGTGATGTAGGTATAAAAGATGCACCAAGAAAAATAATTCTAGAGCAACATGCTTATCTTCATTCAGATTTATATCAAGCAAGTGCTCATTTTGAAGGTGGAGAGTCGGGCGAACTTATGGTTTATTGGGATTTGATTGCTTATACTTTTGATGATGAAAATAATGTCGAGTCGGAGGTTGCTGCAGAGTGCAATTGGGATGAACCATCTTTTGTATGGCATCAATCTGATGGGTGGATTTTTGACAGATCACAAGGAGACAATCCCAATAAGTTTGAGTTTGTTGAATATTCAGATGATTATGATAATTTAAGTGATGCTGCATAATTATATAGTTTCATCGATACAATTTATGTAGAAATAGGATAGATAAATATCATGAAACTTTCATCAACAAAAACAGATTCAGGATTTGTCGTATCAGTGCCCTATGAATTGAAAGATGATTTTAAAGCGCATTTTAAAACAGCGAAATGGAGTCCGACTCAAAAGCAATGGTGTGTGGGACCTCGTTCAGGGAAAAAACTACAGCAATGGATTGATCAAATAAATATTACCTTTAGTGATGAGGCGCTTGAGGAATTCGATTCTAGCTTAATGACAGAAAAAGAAATTGAGCAATTGAAGCAGAATATTGAATTGATTAATGATGAGATCAAAGGGAAGTTAGATACGCTGGGAAAGTTGTCTGAATTAAAGGTGCAAGTAGAAGAATGTACTCAATTATTTCGCTTTAAAAAGGAAAAATTGAAGGAAATAATCTCTGCGATTGAAATTGAGAAGGCAGAAATAGTTGATGAAAAGAAAAAATTGAAAATGTTGATTGGATCAGTTATTGATATTGATGATGCGAAATTACAAGCCAGTATTATGGCCAGGTATCACAAAAATGTTAGCTCTAATGACAAGCGACGTTTTAGCGATGCTCAAGACGAGATAATAGTCTATTGGGATAATTTGAAATCTGCAGGCCTTAGCTGTCAGGCCATTAATTTTCTTTCATCGGCGAATAAAAATCGCCCTGATCTCGATCGTGCATCTTTTGTTACCGAAAAAATGTGGTTTAACATTAAAGATCTATGCGAATAGTTGAAAAAGATGATCTAAAGCGACTGATGCTGTGGGTAGGTGGTTGTGCCTATCCTTTAAACAACCCACCAGCTATGGGGAGAAAATAATGATTAAAAAGTTAAGCACTATGGAAATAAATATTGAAGAAATTATAAGCAGCGTCCGTCATTGTTATGCGGAAGAAGATAACGATAAGAAGCTTGCTGAGCTGTTAAGTACTCAGGCTGTTACCCATGCATTCAATGCCTATTTTGATCTGTATTTTCCAAAATTTCCGTTAAATGGAGAAAAACCGGAAGTTCTTTCATGTCAGAGTGAAGATGGGGGTATAGTGGACCCCATTGTCCAGACAAATAATGCCTTAATTTAAGATAGAGCCCTGTTCACACTCCAGCTGAATGGCGCTGTCCCAATTTTTTTATACGGGAACTGATATTTCTGCCGCTCCGTATT
>NZ_JAWPOH010000125.1:0-4722 GCF_037671525.1 Methylobacter svalbardensis | reverse complement strand
ATAGCTGAAGCCGCTCTCAATGAGGATTTTGATAGGGTTTGCCCCAAACCCGGCAACCCCTCGAAAAATTCGTTGGTGGCCGTATTGCTACGCATGGTGGCTTGATGATTTTTTAGGAAACTTCAGTACAGCCATAAAGGAAATCTTGATTACGAAGCTTGATTTACATTCCTGTCACTTTTCAAAGTCGATGTCCGATTCTTAGTGCCTACGCCGTTAACTGTTTCTCCATCATAAAAATATCCCTTCAGTGCTATCGTTTCAATTTTGTCAACCATTGAAAGTGTTATTTTGTCTTCCTGAGCTAACCAACCAATACTACGCTGGATGATTTCCTCTTCTTCCGGAAGCGAATCGACTAATTTTGCAACGGATATTTCACCATTTTCAGTCAAGTAATGCCAGATAGAGCCGGCGGTCAATCCTACACGTTCATGCATAGCGATTTCTGATGACGAAGCAATTGGCTCAGGATCGACAACGGGTGCTTTTTTGGCGGGCTTCGGCTTTGGACTGGTTTTTTTAGGGGGTATTTTAGTGACTTCTGTAGTGATGGGTGTTTCAGGCGTTGTTTGGGTTGCTTCAGTGGTAACGGACTTTACAGGTGTTTTTTTAGTGACCTTCGTGGCAGTGGACTTTTCAGCTTTAGCTTTGAGGTTGGTATTTCAGGTGCGGTATTGACTTTTTTCATAAGGGTATTAAGACGATTAAGGAAAACAAAAAATTTTTTACACCAATCGAACATAAAGCACTTCCTTACAGAGAGTTTATTCGAGCTTCGAATGATAGACGGATTCAACTATGCAGTGCAACAAACTTCAATCATCATCAAAAGCATTATGAAGTAATTCAGATAATTCTAAATAATCATTAGTAACAGCAGAGCCCCATGGCGTAACATCAGGAAAAAATGGTGTATCACGATGCTGATCAACTATTCTCCCCTGATCACGGCGGCAGCCAAGAAACACAAACGAGCCGCTGCTTCGTCCTGGCGAGTGGATGAGACCTACGTGAAGGTCAAAGGTAAATGGGTCTACTGGTACCGTGCCATCGACAAATACGGCAACACTCTTGATTTCATGCTGTCCGAACAGCGCGACGAAGCAGCGGCCACCGCATTCTTCAAACAGGTGATCGACAACAACGGCTTGCCCGGTCGTTATGGACAAAAGCGGGGCTAACTATGCGGGTATTGAAAACATCAATCTCTTGATGCTGTTGGCAGGATGGATCGACTTTTTTGTAGAAATATGCCAGGTCAAATATTTAAACAATATCATCGAGCAAAACCATCGGTTCATCAAGAAAATCACCAAACCGATGATGGGCTTCAAGGCCTTCTAGTCCGCACAAGCAACGCTCGACGGGATCGAAAGCGCACATATGATCCGAAAAAAACAGTTGTCAGATGACAACGTTCCGGCCTATAAGCAATTTATGGCGTTGGCAGGATAATTTTGCCCGCAGACAAGTGAGCCTCGGCCTTTTATAAAATTTGCGACACAACCATTAGCATCGGGGCTCATTTTTAAACGGCTCTAAATTAATCCCTAAAGAAAAATACCCATAGAAGTAAAACAATTCCTCCGGGTACACCGAGCATCCATAAAATCAATGGTGGCAGTATCCTTCCTTCCATTCTCCGACCAAAAATCATAGCCTTCCTGTTTAGTTGTTTTAAATTCTTCATAGCACCCTCCAAAATTTGATGTCTATAATTTTGATGATAATTTAACTTGGGTTTTGACCAGATAGACATGACCAAAGCATCGAATAGAGATATCCAACATTCGCTTTAAATGATACGCACAGAACAGAGCCCAGTCTGTACGGTATCATACATAAGACAAGTGGTTTCTTTTGGGAAAGTGGGCTTTTCAGTTGGATAGCTGAGATAAAAAGCTGATACTGGATAAAACGGTAATGGGTTAAATCTGTAGTTTGTTGTATTGTTAGCCGTATGACATGCTATCAAGAAATCGTCTGCCCGGAGTGCGGCAGCAGCCAAATTACAAAGTCCGGTCGTACCGAGAAGGGACACAACGTTATCGATGCCAGAATGAAGATTGTTTAACCAAGACATTCCTTCTTGATTATCGCTATAAGGCCTATGTGCCTGGAGTCAAACGCCAAGTGGTAGAGATGGCGATTAATGGCAGCGGTATTCGTGATACGGGGCGGGTGTTGGGGATTAACAAAAACACCGTGATCAGCACGCTAAAAAAAGCAAACCCTGCTTACACAGGTAAACCCTATAGTTAATACGTTGACTGCGTCAGGCGCTATGGAAGTTAGGCTAGAAGCCTTCTGTGAAGCCGAAATGAACGAACAATGGTCTTATGTGAGCAAGAAATCTGAGCAGGTTGGCTGTGGTACGCAATTGATCATGCAACCAGCACAATACTGGCGTATGTCTTTGGTAGGGGTAAAGATGAGGTCTTCAAGCAACTCAAGACATTTGCTTCAAATAAATAAAATTTTCGCCATGATGATCCTGGTAGCAGGTATTTGGGTCTCACCCCCAGCGCAAGCGGCGGTAAGGGAATATTGGGTAGCGGCGGAAAAAACACCCTGGAATTACGCCCCCTCCGGTCGTAACCAGATCAATCCGGAAGACGGTCTCGGCGTGTGGGGACGAACGTTGGTCTATACCAAATACCGCTATATCGGTTACACCGACGGCGGTTGGTCGACGCCCCTGCCCCAGCCGGAATGGATGGGGATATTGGGTCCGCAACTGCAAGCCGTGGTGGGCGATACCATCAAGGTTAACTTTCTGAATAAAACCGACCGGCCGCTTTCCATGCATCCGCACGGCGTGCTTTACGACAAGAACAATGAAGGGGCGGACATGGACGGCGCCGGAGCGAGTGTGCAGCCGAATGAGTCCTTTACCTACACCTGGGTTGTGGACAATGACGCCGGTCCCGGTCCGAATGATCCCTCGTCCATTGTCTGGCTCTATCACTCCCATGTCATGGCAGAGGAAGAAATCAACCTCGGCCTGATCGGTACTCTTGTCATTACCCGCAATGGCATGGAACGTTCTGTGATCGACCCTGCGCCCCGTGACGTAGACCAGGAGTTCACCTCCCTGTTCATGATTTTTAATGAAGAGAACGACAAGGAAAAAGGACTGAAACACGCAATCAACGGACGTCTGTTTGGCAATCTTGAAGGCTATGAGACCCATATAGGTAAACGCGTGCGCTGGCACCTTGTCGCCCTGGGCAATGAGGTGGACAACCATACCGTGCATTGGCATGGGCAGACAGTACTCGATCACGGCCGCCGGACCGACGTGGTCGAAGTGCTGCCCGCCAGCATGACCTCGGTCACCATGGTTCCCCGTTCGCCCGGTGATTGGCTGCTGCATTGCCATGTCAACGATCACATGATGGCAGGTATGTCTACCCGCTGGCACGTCCGGTCGTAACAGCGAAAGCCGGTTCAGGCTAACCAAGCTCGGCGCCACCGAATATCACATTACAGAAAGGAGAAACATGCTGCTTGTAATTGAAAATATTTTGACGACCGAAGAGCTCGCCAGCGCGTATGAACTATTCGCCAAGGCGCAATTTGTGGATGGCCGGGTCACCGCAGGCGAGTTGGCCGCCAAGGCAAAAACAACCTGCAACTGGCCGCCAATACGGCGGAGACGCAAGCGCTTACCGGCATCGTTCATGATGCGCTGCATTGCAATCCGCTGTTCGTTTCCGCCGCTTTGCCAAAGGTGGTCTGCCCTCCCCTCTTTAATCGTTATGTTCCCGGTATGGATTTCGGCATCCATGCCGACAATGCGATCCGCGTCGGTGCGACGACCTTTCGCACCGATGTATCCGGAACGCTGTTTCTGTCAGAGCCGGAAGACTATGAAGGCGGGGAATTGGTCATCGGAGACACTTACGGCGTGCAGGCTATTAAACTGCCTGCCGGGAGTCTGGTGCTTTATCCATCCGGCAGTCTGCATCAGGTTGAGCCTATCACCGGCGGTCACCGCGATGTCGCCGTGTTCTGGGTACAGAGCATGATTCGCGATGTCGCCCAGTGCTGCCTGTTGTTCCAGCTGGATGCCGGCATTCAAAGCCTGCGTGCCCGTGCCCCGGAAAGCCCCGAGGTTATCCCGCTGGTCGCCACTTATCATAATCTGCTGCGCATGTGGGCAGACATCTAACAGCAAACGGAAATCATCATAATGACCGATATACAAAACCCGGAGCTATTGCTTCGGCAAACTAACGACTGCCTTGGCTCAAATGGCTGCGCCGAATTTATGCCTGGGTCGGGCTTTGGAGCTGCATTGGGGCTGTTGTTCGGCGTGAGCGGAATTTTACTCAATCACCGTACAATGCTAAAAATTCCGGCGGCGAAAATGGAACAGTCGCAAATCGAACTGGCCTTACCCGCGCCGCTTCCAGCCGATGCAAAAACCGTGACCTGGACCAGTCAAAGCTTCCAGCAACCCGGCCAGTGGCGGGTAGATTTTCACAGTCCGCAACAGTCTGTTAACGCCGAATACTGGGTACTCGATGTTCAAGTTTTTAAATTTTTTGCAGCCTGATTCTTGGAAAATTATCCAGCAGCACGGTACTGTAGCGAAACCGTCGGCCCTAAACGCCCCAAATCCCTCCCAACCATATGTTTTCCAGAAGGCATTAACTGAAAAACCTCATCAATAAGTCCAGCCAATTCTTTGAGCTTAGCCGCAGGATTCTTATC
>NZ_JAWPOH010000124.1:0-4813 GCF_037671525.1 Methylobacter svalbardensis | reverse complement strand
CGTCCTGGTCACTCGATCGCTACCCAACAAGGGGTAGCTCACATGCTCTCCAATGACTCGACGCGATGTCGGAAAGCCTGTATTTTCACTACGCAAAAAGACGCTTCGTGAAAACACATGCACTATCGCTTCTGGGGACTACTCGACTCCTGTCTCGCAGCGTTGGATTGATCAACATGTTTGCTGCTCCGGTTATGCTGCCAGGATCTTATAAAGTGTAGGACGGCTTATTCCAAATTGCTTGGCTATGGCTGATTTATCTGCACCAGGTAACGCCAGGTCTTTTATTTCTGCTACTTGCGCCAATGACAGTTTAGGTGGTGCGCCTAGTTTCTGCCCTCTGGCCTTGGCTGCTGCTATGCCTTCGCGTTGCCTTTCTTTTATCAAGGTGCGCTCGAACTGTGCAAATGCTCCCAACATCTGGAACATAAGCTCCTGCATTGGACTGCTGGCCGACGCGTCGAAGATTAGATTTTCTTTATGGAAGTGAACCGATACGCCCTTGATTTTCAGGGCATCGACTAAGGTCTGTAGGTCTTTAAGGTTTCTTGCCAGTCTATCAATGCTGTGAACATGAAGCGTGTCACCGCGTCGCAAATGGTTAAAACACTTATCAAGCTCCGGTCGGTCGGTGTTCTTGCCGCTGGCCTTATCTGTGAATGTGGCATCGAGGGCAATATCTGCGAGTTGTCGCTCTGTGTTTTGCGATCCAGACGAAACCCGAATATACCCAACATTGTGACCTTTCATAATTTACCCCTGTTTATGTGTAAAATAATATCTTAGATGCATCGTAACACTTGTAAGGTAAATGTCAATTTAAGTTTATATTACACGATAGAATCAGGTATGTAGGGGTAGGTGTTTAGTGTAAGTTAATGTATACTAAATATTACACTTGCACACAATCGGCAAGGTATGTGAATGGCGAAGTCGTCCGTAGGCATTTCTGGGCAAGAGGTTAGCCAAGATCCCGTAGAACTTTAGAGCCTTTTGTTGATTAACACCCGTTATTGTGAGCAAGAAAAGGCGCTAAATACGAGCCCGACGGTTTTCAAATGCATGCCGTTACAGGTAGTTTCTAGAATTTATTCACCAATAAACCCCCAGCAACAAAAACACCCCAATCACCGCAAACTTCACCGCCCACTCTTCCATCGAACACCGGTCGTAGTGGGTCATGATCTCTTCAATCTTTTTGGCGCCCACTTGGTCGCGCATGTGAACTTTTCTTTGCATGACGATTCTCCTCTCTTGATTAACGATAACTGCGCATTTGCCCAACTAGCACACCCTGGATCTCAACCTGGTCTGGTCGGTAGACCATTGCCTTCATGCTGGCATTAGCCGGAATTAACAACACTTTGTCCGGCGATTGCTCGATATATTTCAGTGTCGCTTCCGACTTCTCAATCAAGGCCACCACGATTTCGCCATTTTGCGCATAACTGCGTTGCTCGATAACCACCCAATCGCCGTCGAAAATACCGGCTTCAACCATCGAATCGCCTTTAATCTGCAACACATAGCAGGGCTTGTCGCTCTTTAGCCTGTCCGGCACCGCCATATAGTTAATGTTTTCCAGCGCCTCAATCGGCTTACCGGCAGCAATACTGCCGACAAACGGCAAGGCGTGTTCACAGGCCACATAGTCGTGTTGCGCCCTTGACGTTAAGCGGATACCTGTTTGTTTTTGGCCAGCGAATGACTCAACCAGTCCAGCATCAATCAAGGCCGTAATGTGCTTGTGCATTGAACCCCGCGAAGCCATACCCAGCGCCGCACAGAGTTCATCGAGCGTGGGCGGAAAGTTAAATTTCTCGTAGTTGTCGCGCAAGAATTCAAAGATTTCACGCTGCCGCCTGGTTAGTTCGTTCATGGTTCCCCCTGCCGTTTATTTTTTGTCAGTTTAGCAAAAACAGCCTAAAATGCCAGAAAAAAAGAGAACAAAAAGAGAACGTAAATATTAACCTTTTTTCGAGCATATTATGGATCAATTAGTTACATCGACATTTAACACGGTTATTTGGCAACCCGTCCGCACTGTTCGACGAGTAGCGTTACCGCTATTGGCAGGCAAAGTGGCAGCCGGGTTTCCGTCCCCTGCCGATGATTACGTCGAGAAAAACCTGGATTTAAACAAGCTGCTGGTACAAAAGCCCGCCGTGACGTTCTTTGTTCGCGCTCAAGGTGAATCAATGCTCGGTGCCGGCATTCCGGTCTGTGTGGGCATGGGGCCGACTAAAACACTGGCTAAACTGGCGAACTTTGCCGCCAAAAAGTGGAAACAGACCTGTGGTGTAGTGGATTTGTCTGACCCGGTGCGCAGGGAAAAGCTGATGCGGATCGTGCCGGTCGGCGAGGTGTGGGGCATAGGCTCACGCACCACCGCAAAGCTTAACCAGATCGGGATCAATACCGTTTGGGACTTGGCAATTGAACCGAGCAAACGCATTCAAGCCCAGTTTAATGTCGTGGTCGCCAGAACCGTAATGGCTCTGAACGGCATTTCCTGTCTGGAGCTGGAAGAGATTGCGCCGGACAAACAGCAGATTGTCTGTTCCCGCAGCTTTAGCCGCCGAAAAAATCAGAAGACAGCAGTCGGTGACTGGCTGTATTACGGTATTCATCAGAACCAGCCCGTTCAACCCGCAGGAGCCGCAATATCAACGTGCGGCCAGCATCAAGTTTGATGCCGCCACACAGGACACCCGCACACTCATCGGCACGGCCAACTGCTTGCTAACGGAAATATTCAAAGCAGGCTATGGCTATCTAATGTGCGTTTTGACACAGCCTGGGCCAAGTGCGGTCATTCATCTAGCATCAAATTCAGTTCTTTGTGCGACTGGTTCCTGCCTAAAACCGGTCATTTAAATCAGCCGAACATGACAATGTTTGCCACTTTCAAAGTCAAAAAATAAGATAGAAATACTTAATTAGTGACATTGATGGATTTTTATTGGCAAATTTTCAACGTGTGTTTATCTGGAAAAAGATGCCCTCCTACATAAATTGAGGGCATTATGGAGGAAAATTTTTAAATGACTCGCCTGAAACTGACGGTTAAAGTTTAGTTATAAGGATAGTTGTCGCCGGATAGAACGTGTTGTGTTCCGCATGATAGTTCTCCCCAAGAAAAATTAACTATATTTATTTGCCATATAATAGCGATTCGAAACAAGTATAGCGAATGAATTTTTCTTGGGGAAGCATTTAATTTGTTTTTTTGGGAATATGATTGCACTGAACTCATATTCATACTAGGGGTAGAGGCAGAATTCGGAAAAAATAGTACGCTAAGCGAAAGCGGCCTAACCCTCGATATTATGGGCAAGGCCGTGCAATGAACAAATCAACAACACGCCCATAGCAATCAACGCAATCTGCTGCAATGATGTTTTCATGTCGGTCTTTTTATGCAATGACGGGATCAGATCGGCCACTGCGATATAAATAAAGCTAGAGGCCGCCAGTACCAGGAAATACGGCAAACTCTCATGCAAATCCGCCAAGCTGAAATATGCTAGCACACCGCCCAAAACCGTGGTTAAGCTGGCGAGTATATTGTAAAAAAGCGCTTTGCTTCTGGAATAGCCGCTGTGCAGCAAGATCGCAAAATCGCCGACTTCCTGAGGAATTTCATGCGCAGCAACGGCCAGACTGGTAACTATGCCTAATTGAACATCGGTCAAAAACGCGGCCGCGATTAAAACACCATCGACAAAATTATGGATGCCGTCTCCAAGAATAATCAACGCACCGGCTGACTTTGCTATACCGTGACTATGACTGTAGGTATGCCCGTGACCATGTTCGTACTCATCTTCATTGCCGTGCGCCTCACAGTCACCGGAATGGCAATGACGCCAGATCAGCAACTTTTCCAGCACGAAAAAACCAAGTACACCCGCTAAAATTGTCCCGGATAAGGATTGAAACTGCTCAGGCTTGGTTTCTGAAAATGCCTCGGGAATTAAGCCCCAAAAGGCAACCGCCAATAATGCGCCAATTGCAAAGCTGATTCCGTGCGGCAATACTTTAGCCCTGCGCTGCTCAGACAACAATAGAAAAACAGCGGCCGCCATAACGCTTAATACGCCGCCAACTGCTGTAAAAATGATAATTAGTAGCAGTAAATTCACTCTGTTATTTTTTCCATATTAGCGTTGCCATACGCCCGTCTGTTTATCCCGACGATAAGAATAAAAACGTTCATGTTCGGTGACTGTGCAAAAACCGCCACCGTAAACCTTATCAATACCCAGCAGCCAGATCGGTTCGAGCCAACTGATAAATGTCCGCCAGCCACTTGCCATTGTTCTGCTTTTTAAAGGCCGTTGTGAATGCGGCCGATTTTTCCAGAAAAGCATTGCGCACTTTAGTGCCGACTTCAAATCGGCCTTTAAAAATGCAGCACAATAGTTAAGTGCAGACAAAGAGTTCGGCGAGAATACCCGGCGCCTTAAGTCATTCGAGTAAACTGGCTCATTTCATTGAGTCATCGGATTTCACGGGGGCCAATTCAAAAATCAATATCTCGGCTGTACTGGTACCAACGTTTTCCACCGTCATGGCAGCTACCGTTTCCCAAAACACCTCGCCCGCACCATAAACTTTGGTTTCACCGCTATCTTCGACTTTCAATTTGCCTTTAAGGACATAACGCGGCCCTGGCCCTTCGTGCATAGCTATCTACACAACTTAAAGCACAAAAGTAGTAACATACGCCATGAATATAAAAAAAGTTATTAGACCTCGATCCTCGCTTGGCAAAGCGTCACCAACAGTTGGTGAGTGAGTATTTGAACTC
>NZ_JAWPOH010000123.1:0-4863 GCF_037671525.1 Methylobacter svalbardensis | reverse complement strand
TAGCATCAAAGCAGGACTCAATCAATTCGAGGACTTTGGGTTCGTCGGATAGTTGATTTAAGGCAGCGTTCAGCAGTTTGCGCTGGTGATGATCTAATTCACGGATTGCAGTAATTAATTGAAAAAACTCGGCGTTTTTCATGATGATCTCCAATTGAAAACCTACATGGCTTATTTTATGAAAAAGAAATAAAAAATTCCATAGTTAACGATGACATAGCCTTTTTTTAAGCCTTAAATCATTGATAGGTTCTTCAGGAGAATGCGATGGATGAGGTGGTCGTGGTATGAATGGAAGATTAAATGAAATAAGAAAATCCTTTATTTTTATTAAAAATAAAATAATAAATAAAGTTAAATATGATTTGTATTTCACCAATCTAGTGTTTGAAAACTCAAGAATATATGCAGGAAAAGGCCACTTAAATATTAGCAACATCTCACTTAATGACAATATTACGTGTACCCAGCTATTTCTAGTATATTTAGAAAAGGTATCAGAAAATTTGAAAGCGAATTCTGTGTTTGGATCATATCTTTCTGGTTTTCTTGTTATTTTTTTTCGAAGCAGTTCAAGATTCTTATTAAGTTTTTCTGGTGTCATGCATTTGTAAAATTAAACTGAAGTTATAAGGCTATGCATTGCGTACCATTCTCCAGGCAGCACTTTTAGTTCGTAAAGGGCGGTGTATTAATTCATCTGAGCGTCCGCAGTTGGCACATTGCTGCTATTCGCGACGGTCGGCACTCGACCCACGACGGCCACTCGGAAGTTGCGTTGTTAAGTCTGTGGGTTCTTTCACGTTAAAATACGATCATCGCTATAAGTCCGCCGGCAATGCCTGAAAGCACAACGCCGACCACAATCACGAGACGGGTCCGCAAACTAAAGGTGCGGCTGAGCATGGCCAGCGAAGGCAGGCTAACAGCCGGCAGCGTCATAATGAGCGCCCCAGCAGGGCCCGCGCCCATACCCAAAGCGAACATTGCCTGCACAATGGGTACCTCTCCAGCCGTGGGTATGACGAACAGCGTACCCGCTACCGCCATTGCAACGATCCAGAATATCCCATCATGAGCACCAAGCACCGGGAAAAGCCAAGCCCTTGCGGCTCCAAGCAGAAGTACGAGAATAAGATACTCGGGTAAGAGTTTGATCGCGAGGGCCATGAATTCCTGGCCCCAGCGTGTCAAAAGGCTGCCTTTTAAGGCCTCAGCCTCAGGCGACAAACCCTGTTCGAGCGAAACAGCTTCACGCTGGTCGCCATAACGCTCTGCTAAATAAGCAACCCCAAGCACCATGGCAATGCCTAACACAACCCTGAACAGAGCCCACCCCCACCCCAGCACGAACCCCATGAATACCAGAGTCGCAGGATTCAGCACCGGGTTTGATATCCACCAAGACACCACACTGCCAACCGATGCGCGGCTTTGACGCATGCCGACAGCCACGGGGGCAGCGCAACAGGTGCACATCATGCAGGGAATGGCAAAAAGGCTACCTAGTGCGACGCTCTTGAAACCTAGCCTGCCAAGCGCCGCGCTCACCCACTGCGTCGGCAGAAGCACCTTGATGCCGGAACCCAGAATGAGTCCTAGAAGAAGCGCCTTCCAGATTGCCTTGCTATAGTCTATGGCGTAGTCCACAGCCGCGTTCCATGATACAGGCGGAGCAGAGACGGAATTCCCCGAAAGAATCGAGTCGCCGATGAAATGATGACTCTGGGCGAGGAAGGCCTTAGCGTAATAGGGCATCCATTTAACATAGGCGAATCCGGCAATGGCCACGAGGGTAAAAATCATCGTACCGGCAAAAGGAAATAGGCGTTTTTCGTTCATTCTGACTTGCATGGAAAATCCTTCGCTTAAGGCAGTGTTCGCAATTATGATTATGGCTCGAAATTATAAGCTATTGGCTGAACGCACGGAAACGCATAACACCTATCAGTTTAACGAGAATGTCCAATACGTCGTTCCGGCAGGGATTCACGTCAGGCTATCCTGCCTGACGCCCTTCGGGTTAATGCAAATCTGTTCCAGACAGATTTGTGCCGGAATCCAGAAGCCAGGGATGGCAAGACCCTGATCACATCCATGTGTCCTCGGCAATTGCTCCATGCATTGCTTTACCTCCTGCATCCTTGCAGTCGTGGATACCGGCAGTCCATGCCGGTATGACGTGCTATTTAAGCAAAGTGATAGGTGGTAAGACGGAAACGGCGAATTGAAACAGTTATTTCGTTGCCCGATAGGAGGGTGTCCTGAATTTTGTGTAAACGGAGTTTATTAATGGTTCGGCATTCGATCGTCAAATTGAATACTAAACCGATTCAAAGCAGCTTTCCAGTCATGTAAAGGCATGGAGCAGTTTTCTACCCACCTCCTGCATAACCCACAGGGATGTGGGGAATGCAGATTTTGCATGGAGCAAAATATCTGCCTTTGCAGTCGTAAAGCGCCTACTTTTGGTGCTTGCGCTGGCAGGCGGAGCCTGCACTCCGGCTATTGGCGCCTTGCCCAAGTTATTTCGTACATATTCCTTACTAAAATCTTCTTCATCTAATCCGCTCGCCGCTTCATATTTTCTATTTTGTTGTTATGTTCTGCATAAACTCTGCAATCAATGGGGTCGCAATCAATGGGGTCGCAATCAATGGGGTCGGATTGATTTCCATTGATTTCGACCCCATTGATTTCATGCTGGTGCTTGCTGTCTGGGCTTTGGAACGATCAAGCGAACAACATGAACAAATGGTGCGCAAGGAAGAAAGTAAAGAAAGCGCTGTAACCCTGCCCCTCTATATTGAGATCGGCCAAGCGTCTTGGTATGGCCCCGAGATTTCAAGGTCAGGAGACCGCCAGCGGCGAGATTTTCGATACCAAAAAGATGACAGCTGCCCATCCAAGCCTGCCTCTGGGAACAAAGGTCGAAGTAATCAATCTTGAGAAACATAAGAAAGCCGGGGTCAAAATCAATGATCGCGGCCCTTTTGTAAAAGGTCGCGTTATCGATCTTTCACGCGCAGCCGCTAAAAAACTGGGCATGGAAAAAAAAAGGCACGACCAAGGTTAAAATCGTAACTAAAGCCGTCAAAAAGAAAATCTCCCAAAAAAAAACTTTTAAAAAGAAAAGTATCCAAAAGGTAAGCGGTTGTCCTTGATTTAAATCGCTGGCGAATGAAAAACTGCCATTTTTTCAATTTGCATATCCCGATAAGTATAAGGGATACCGCCCTTACCATATCCGGATTCGCGCAATCCTGCAAAGGGCATCCAGTCGACCCGGAAGGCGGTGTGATCATTGATCATGACAGCGGATGCCGCCAGATGTTTATAGGCATAGAGGGCCGTATCGATGTTTTGTGTAGCGACTGCTGCCTGAAAGGCATACGGCAGGGAATTAGCCCGATTGATCGCATCATCAATTTGGTCGTAATCGTAGACGCAGATTACCGGGCCGAAAATTTCCTGTCGGCTGACCTTGCTGTGTTCCGAGGGATTTAATAACACAGTGGGTTGATAAAGCGCATTTGATAAGCGCTTGCCGCCGGCCATGAGCGTCGCTTTTTCCTGCAAGGCTTCATTAACCCACGTTTCGATCCGGTCGACTTCGCGGTGACGAATCATCGGGCCGACATCGGTTTTGTCGCTGGAGGGATCGCCTACTGTCATGTTTTCCGCCAACGAGGCTAATCGCTCTGCAACTGCCTGGACAATCGAACGATGCCCATAAACACGCTGCACAGAGACGCAGACCTGTCCGGCATGATAAAAACCGCCTTTTGCCAATAGCGGCAATATGTTATCGAGATTAGCGTCTTCGGCCACGATGACAGGTGCGGCCCCGCCATGTTCCAGAACACAGCGGGTACCCGGCGCCAGTTTCGAACGCAGCATCCAGCCAACTTTGGCGCTGCCGATAAAACTGAAAAAGGCAACGCGCTTATCGGTTACTAATTGCTCGGCAACGGCCGTATCTTCGGTAACCACCGGCTGACACCACGCTTTAGGTAAACCGGCCTCATGAATAATTCCAACCAGTGCAAAAGCTGACAGCGGTGTTTCCCTGGCGGGTTTGATAATGACCGGGCAACCGCTGGCAATGGCCGGGCCTACCTGATGCACAATTAAATTTAACGGATGATTAAAGGCGCTCACGGCAACCACAGGCCCGATAGGTTCTCGATGCGTAAAGGCCAAACGGTTCATCGAGGCTAAGTTAAGTTGCATGGGGATTTCCGAACCGTGTTCGGTACGGATACAGTCAATACAGTTTTGTATGCCTGCTATGGCCCGCATTAGTTCAATCTTGGTATCTTGATAAGGCTTGCCCCCTTCAGCAATGGCGAGTGCGATTAACTGTTCAGCGCGTTCCTGCATGAGTCGTGCGGTACGTTCCAGAATAGCGATGCGCTCATGTGCCGGTAGCCAGGACTGACGATCACTAAAAACCGTAGTCATATTTTGTAATGCCTGTTCGACACCGGCTGCGTCAACGGTTTCGACAGAACCGACTTGTTTGCCGTCATAAGGCGAGAAAACTTCGAGGATACCCGCCGGATGTGCATTAGGAACCTGTATTTGAAAATGCATAGTGATTTCTCCTTTGTTTAAGCCTTATGACAGCTAATACTCGATGTTCAAGTTTTTAAGCTTAGAAATACAGCCGGAAAACGGGTAAGCTAATCAGTGTAAACTGCCACGTATTTCAACACCATGTTGATGTACGAGCCGGCACACTTTATAAAATCGTTTGTCACTGATTTAGATGCAGCCCTGGGAAAGCTAAAGTCCAATGCCAGGCTGACGCACCTACAAAAGACTTGGCTAGGATTTTGTTTAACGGGGATGTTACTGACC
>NZ_JAWPOH010000122.1:0-4875 GCF_037671525.1 Methylobacter svalbardensis | reverse complement strand
CAGTTTTTGTACAATTGAATTCGAAAAGCTTAGCGTTATGATTTTAAGTGCTCCTTTAAGTTTTTTCAGTAGAAATAAGTATATCTTCAAAGGAGTTTTTTACTGTTTTGGAAATTAATTTTCTGGAAGTCTATAGAAGCCAGAAACTCCGGTAACCAATGTGGCGAGCTTTGCCTGAAATGAAAATTTTCCTTCAAGTTGCTCGAATAATTCCAACTGGTTAGTTGAATCAGTTATTTTTCTAAGTGATGGAATTAGCACTGTTGTAACAAATGCCATGCCGCCGATCCAAAGCACCACACCGATAACATGAAGAGCGCGGGCAAAAGTAAAATAATTGAAATTTTCCATGAATTGTTTTTGGGCTACGTATTATTTAGGATTACATGAAACAAATAAGTTTGGCTTCATTATAAAAAAAGCGTAGGTAGGGCAACCTACTTCTGCACTCACCCATGCTAAACCAATTAAATTCGACAAATACAAATGGTTAAAATGCAGTCAAAAGTTACTCACAAAATCTGTGGATAACTCTGTTAGTTGATTGTTTTATTTGCAGCTTACCTGCGGTTTTTATTACAGTTTTGTTAAATCGTACAAAAACTTAACAATTTAATAACCCTATAAAATATCAACGACTTACAGTTATTTTTCGAACATTAAGTCGTTTATTTGAAGGCTTTCCTAAGTAGTTGATTGTTGCTGTGCGTAAGAATTTATCAAGCACTTAGAAACGGCTGGATTGTTTACCGTTATGAACAAGCAGGATTTTTTATAAGTCATCTACCTTGACTGGCGTCTAATGCCATCTGGTGCGGCAACACCATTATCCTTAACCAACCTACGTTTCTCCCTGGAATTTCACTCTGCCTACGCATTGATAAATCGCTCATAAGCATTCTTTCGCCGAGTGTAACGATTAAAAGCTCTATCGGCCAAATGACGCAGCCTGTTTGCCCGACGCGAAGAAAAATCAGACATACCCTCAACCTCTAATATCCTGCGATACAGTGCAAATGCCTGATCTGTTAATTCTCTTTGTATCATAGTGCTCTGCCTTTGGCTGCATGCAGTTCAAGCAATGCTATCCAAGCTGCGGGGCTATTTAATGCTTTAAATCGCTTCACCTGTGGAACATCTAGTGCTCTAAATTGTGCTACCTTTTTTGTTGAAACGATCATCATCCGATTTCTTCCAGTATTTCCTATTAATCTGTGATGCGGGATTGGTCACGTGTTGAATCCACTCGATCTCTAATTTCCTTGCCAGGTTTAAAATGAACAGCTGTTTTAGCGGGTAAGTTAACAGTTTCACCTGTTTTCGGATTACGTGCAAGCCGTGGAGGGCGTTGACGAACACTGAAAGAACCAAAACCTCGAACCTCTATGCGCTCACCTATAGCTAAAGCGGCTATCATCTGCTCCAGCATACAATTTACAGCTAATTCCACATCGGACTCCCGAAGCTCTGGTAATTTTTCATTTAGCACGCGCACCAGCTCTGACTTTACCACTGTTCAACTCCATTAATAATTATTGATTTATTCTAGCAGATTGCAAGGCTTTGGTTTTCTATTCAATTGAAAAATATATTGTTTTACAGGTTTTATAAGGCCAGCTTCAGGAAGCCATAAAATTTCAGTCTGTTACGTAAGAAGTGCGCAATGCTTAACCACTCCCGATCTTGTTTCAATCTATCTATTTTCTTTGTCAAAATATTGAATTGCTTATGATGCACGATCAAACTGTCCTGTAAAATAAAGCCCGCAGGATGTATAGCAGAATATCGATTAGTTATCCCGCGTCAAAAAATGCTAAAACACCATCACCAAAGGGTGGCAGTATTTACCGGATTCGGTGGCCGCTTTAAAACGGAATGGGTGGCTGCATTCGTCTGGAATTGGTGGTCGCTTTGAATCGGAATACGCATCTCGCTTTCATAGCTTTCAATTGGGTAATTTTTGAGCATTTTTGATTACCTTTGTTGCGAGGCTTGCTACATACAGGACAGCCAATCTTAATAATCGTTTCATATAAACCTGAAGTTTCCCAGTTTCTAAAAGCCTTTATCCCGCTACTTATCTGGGGTGGGTATTTAATGTAGGGTTTGCTACGTTTATGGCAAACCCCACTTTAATAGGTTTTCCCTTATAGGCTACGGGCCCAAGAACTGGGAAACTTCAGATATAAACAATTCCTTGAGCAATTTAATCATTCAATTTTTTGTTTCAATTGAACCCTATAAACCTGATAGCAATCATCTGAGGATACTGAAGCTGATTATGCGTTAAAATTGATAAGATTATCGGGCATATATTATCTTAAGTGTCTGTTTAAAAAGAGAGGTCATAGCATTACAGTTGTTGCCTTAGGCGCTGAATCAATTCTAATCTTCATCAATGAATAATTTAAATTCAAAAGCCCAATGCATTAACCCTGCCCTATCGCCAAAGCAAAAGATACATTCTAGCTTTCTTTATATGATAGGTTTTAAAACATATTGAATAACTACCATAATATGTGTATAGTCAACACTAATGTAATGATCTAACAAGACTATTGCTCAATCCAGTAGGCACTTACAGGTGAACACTGGCATTTTTATTAAAAAATGGAGTAAATAACATGCATGTAATTCGTGAATCAGTAAATGCAGACGTAACTTACGAAACAAATGTTCGCATGCACCCCTGGATTAAGCCCTTTGTAATTCGGGTTTCGTCAGGTTTAGGTCTAATTGTTAATGATTTTTTATCCGACATTGAAGATGTATTCGCGACCGATAAACCCAATATTGCATATCTGCGTATTACCGAAGAACTGTTTGGAGAGGGCAATGAAACTGACGTTTCAGCGCTATATCAACGAAAATTACGGATATTTATTCAAGCTGGCAAGCAAATTGAAGCGCGTGACTTTGCTATAAATTATTGTGTAAACAATGCAATAGAACTCTCATTGAGATATTGCTATATATGCAGCCATGAACTGGTTAAATTAAATATCAAAGACGAAGAGGTGCGCAAAGACGCACCATTTTTACCTACCGCACCTAAGGGCATGATGGGCTACACCCATGTTTGCTTGAGTTGCGCTTACAAAAGCTGGGAAGGCGATCAGAATGCCATTAATGATGAAATCGTTGATGTCGATGATACGGAACCCATGAATACCGATCAGTGCGGAAAAAAATCATTATCATCAGCGCTTAAGCCTGTCTCAGACGATGAAGCTGAGGAATTAAGCAATGCTGAAAAAACTGAACTAGACGGAGTTCATGCAGAACAAAAGCGCTCAAAGCAATTACTAAATACACCTCCAGCAGGCACCGTTACCGTAGCAGATCAATCTATCGAACAAGTAGATCAACTGACCGAATTAGTTGAAGTTTTTAATGTGAAAAGAATGAAGAAGCTGCTAAAGGAGCATAATAGTCGAACCAATTTGCATCGCAATCATCAGCGCTTTACAAATTATTTGGGCGATACTGAAGGATTTTTACCTTTAGCAAAACTACCAGCAGATATTTTTGATGAACTGGAGCGGCTGCGCATAGATTTTCCAAATTTCTCGGAAGCCATTGATTACTATAGACAACAATTTGCTTTGGCACAACTGTCCTATCACAATATATTTTATGCTGACCCACTGCTTTTATTAGGCCCACCTGGCATCGGAAAAACTTTTTTCTGCAATGCACTGTCTAAAATAATTGGGACTCATTGTGAGCTAATTAGTTTGTCTGGCATGACTGCGGGGTTCGTTTTAGGTGGATCATCACCCACATGGGCAGAGGGGAAGCCAGGTCGCGTGGTCGAGGCACTAGCGCGGTTTAAACTGGCCAATATCCTAACGGTTGTGGATGAGTGTGACAAAGCAACAGGCGACAAACGATACGATCCTCTGGGGGCATTATATTCATTGCTTGAAAAAGAAACGGCGGCAACATTTATAGACGAGGGTTTGGAAATACCGACGAATTGTGCCCATCTTGTGTGGGTAGGCACAGCAAATACGCTCGATACGATAGCTGAACCTATATTGTCTCGCTTCACTATCATTAAAATTGAACGCCCCTCGAAGCAACAAATGAAATGTGTCTTGCAATCTATTTACAATAATATCAGGGCTAGTAATCATTGGGGATTAAAATTCAATGAGGAGCTCTCACCAGCTGTCATTACTAAAATCATTGGATGTGGACTTGAACCACGGCGGATTCAAAAGGAGCTGATTGCAGCAAGCGGGAAAGCGGCACTCAGGCATTCAGACAAAAAATCATCTGACATGCAACATAACATTATCCCGAAAGATTTTGAACCCAGAGATTTCGGAAGTCATGAAGTCAGAATGGGGTTTATTCATAATTAGTCATTGATCTTAACCACTTGAAATTGACTGTTTTTTAACACTCCCATCTTACTGTGGAATCGTATAACTTTAAAAACCATAAATCCCTTGCCAGTCATGTGCTGTGGCGATTTCAAAGGTATACATTTTCTGGCTAAGATGGGAGTAAGCTCAAGATATGAATTTAGTAAAGTTTTCAACAATATTTGGTTATTTTACGCAGTCCACGTGCTTCGTGAGCTGAATAGGGCTACTTTCTGTGAAAAACCACACTCAGTGCTAATTGTACATAAGCTGTATTATTTTCTAATAAAAACTAACTACTCCCATCCTACTTTGAAAACGTACGGTTATAAAATACTGTAAACCCTTGCTAGTCATGGGCTACAGTTATGGTAAGCGTTCACCCCCCTCTCGCAAACTGACGCTAATTCAAGCATACTGCTGACTAAATTTCTGACACAACCTTTCTATGAAACTGAGCGACCATAGCCTACGCCAATTAGATGTCACCTACCTTGATGGT
>NZ_JAWPOH010000121.1:0-4903 GCF_037671525.1 Methylobacter svalbardensis | reverse complement strand
AAGTCTTTGAGCTGTTTTTCTAGGAGGTAAAGTGCCCTGAATTTACGCAGTGCAGTGTGTGCCATGCCAAATTTATTCTCGCGACTGGCTTTCGGTAGCGCCTTCAACGCTTCATCGAATTTTCGCCGCGCATGCGCCATACAACCAACCAGAAGGCAACTCTCTGATGCCAGAGCATGATATCCGGCAAAGCCATCGACTTGTAAATAGCCTTTAAAGTTCTGTAAAAAGGTGACTGCATGTGATCCTGCGCGGGTCGCCTGATATTCATACAAAACAATCGGGCACGCCGTCTCATGGCCGCCACTCTGGTAGAGCCACATATAGGACTTAGATTGTGTGTCTCGCCCATCCTGGATGACATTCAAAGTCGTTTCATCGGCTTGAAGGATCTTCTGACGGATCAGGTGTTCATGCAGCCGATCATAAAAAGGCGTGAGCAATTCAGCGGATTTCAATACCCAGTTTGATAAGGTTGCACGGGAAAGATCAATGCTTAAGCGTTTGAAGATCATTTCCTGCCGATACAGCGGCAAACTATCCATGAATTTAGCGACAATGATATAAGCCAACAGACTGGCGGAGGCAAAGCTGCGTGGAATCGGTTGGACGGGTTTGGGAGCGATCAACAGGCCATTCTCACAGGCACGGCAGCCATATTTAACCTGCACATGCTCAATGATTTTTATTTGTGCCGGAATGATTTCTAACTGTTCGGATTTGTCTTCGCCCGCTTCATGCAGTGCATGACCACAGTCACAGACGCGCTCGGCTTCCGGCAATTCATAACGCACCACTTTACGCGGGATATGTTTGGATAACGGTTTTCGGCCTGGTTTTTTACGCTGATACGCGATTGTTTCTTCGAGTTCGCCTTCGTTCTGTGGTAAGGCGTCAAGAATCGATTCAGCCTCATTAAACAATTCCATTTGCTCAGGATACTTCTCACTGGAAGTACCGAAACGTTTATGTTGAAATAGACGAAACTGCTCTTCATACCACTTCAGTTTTTCCTGTAATTGCTCGACGGTAAGCTGATAATCCTGCACCATTTTATGCAGAGCAACGGTATCATTGGGCAGGGTTTCTGGAAGTGGTTTCATAGTATGAATTATACCATGAAACGCAGGTTAACTCATTGTTTAATAGGTAATTATCATGTAATAATTGGGATAAAAATGACACCAAAATCAGTTATTTTGCAAGCCATAAACAGGCTTGTGCGCCTGCGCTTGTTGGCACGACAACCCTTCCAGTAACCACTGCAATTCACGCACGCTTAATGATACGGACTGTTGATTCGACCCACTTGACCACTGGAATTTCCCCTTATCCAGACGGCGATAATATAACCAAAAACCATTACACTCCCAATACAAGATTTTCAGCTTATCGCGAGCACGATTACAAAACACAAAAACACTCCCGCTGAAAGGATCATGCGCAAGTTGTTCCGAAACAATCAGCGACAGCCCATTAATGGATTTACGCATGTCGGTAAACCCAATCGCAAGATACACTTGATTAACTGAAAACCCGCTGATCATGACACCGACCTTAGTAATTTCAGTAACGGCTTCAAAGAAGCCATGTCAGCCTGAGGATTAATTTCCAGACTAAAGCCATTAGCATGGGTTAATCGGAGCACGTTACAATCGGAAATCCCGTTTGCAGAGACAGACTCATGTGCAAGCAACTGCACCGGAACCAGTTGACTTGATTGTTTTGCTGACGAACTGAACTTCTTTTTGTAATAGCTAAAAATGTGCGCCTTAATGCCATGCTCTTTACAGTACTCAGTCTGAGATAAACTGCTGGCTAGCCATTGTGCTATATGGCTTTGCATAGCGGCGTGATTTTGATATGGATTCATGAATACCCCCTATTGAATAAGAGGCAGTAGTTTGCCTTGATTTTAAAGGCTTGAGTATGTGTGCTTTAATTGACGGTTACGATTCAGCACAACATCGTGCTCAAGTTGCTATTTGTTTGACAGAAGCAAAGTGGTTGCTTGAAATTACCTCAACTGTTTCCAGATTATTACCATCCGAGTTGGTTCGCAGTTTCGGGTCATTAACATTGCAAAATGGCAAGTTCGTGGTGCCGACTATCGATATTTTGGCTATATTACTACGCAGAGCTGCGAAACTCGCTCAGGTGCTCCCGAATCAAGCAGCTAATGATTTTGAATTACAGGTTCAGAAAGAACTTTCGAAGTTTCCTACCGATACATTTAAAGGTACGGAAGTCGAGCGCATGGTGCGTCAAAGAATCGGTCAGAATGTATTTCGTAATGCAATGCTCAATTATTGGGGCGGATCATGTGCTGTAACCAGTATTGCAGTGTCTGAAGTACTGAAAGCTAGCCATGCCAAACCCTGGGTAGACTGTACAAATGATACGGAACGCCTGGATGTGTTTAATGGCTTTTTGCTCAGCGCCAATTTGGATGCGCTATTTGACCGTTGTCTTATTACTTTTGACGACGATGGAAAAATCATTATCTCTACACGCTTAAGCCAGGATCAATGCGATACGCTTGGTTTGAGTCCTGATTTATGTTTGCGCTGGATCGCCAATGAACATTTGTTGTACCTTCAGTATCATAGGTCTTTGTTTTTGTAATTTGATTTTATTTGATTAAAAAGCTGCTAATCTCAACTGATAACTTGCGTTAATTGGCCTTAAAGAAAGCTACTGTATTACTCCCATTTGATTAAGAAATAGTCTAACTCCCGTCTTACTCTAAAACCGTTTAATTTTAGAGCGAGCTATGAAGTCAAGTAGCTTGCGCATTTGCAAATCGGTTATGGGCGAACCTCGTGCTAGCTGATTCTGAATACGCTCAGCCTTTTCGTGTACTGTTAATGTTATATAAACCATTTCGCCGTACTTCGTGAATAAGGTATTCAGCAGGATTAAGTTGAGGCGAATAGCTAGGCGTGTGCCAAAAGCTAAGACTAAACGCTGGTATACTTCGCACGGCCATAAATTGAGTTTTTTGCTAAACTGAACTTGAGGTTGTTATATATTGTTTAGTTTAACATTATGCCTTGTTGGCAGAAGGCCTTCCAATGACGATACATCTTGAATTCACCTCAGATGCCCTATCCATTTTGAACGATGAACGGTATAGCCATCCCGTGCCATTGGTTCAGCGTCGCATGGAAGCATTATTGTTGAAATGCCATGATCTACCCCACTCCCAGATTGCAAAGCTGGTGGGCGTTTGTGAAAACACGTTGCGAGATTACTTCGAGCTTTATCATAATGGCGGTGTTGAGAATTTGAGAACCATCAATTTTCATCGTCCCGAAAGCGAACTTTGTACGTATATCACCTCACTGGAAGCCTATTTTAAAGAGCATCCACCGGCGACCATTAGGAAAGCGCAAAACGATATTGAAACAATCACCGGCATTAAGCGAAGTCCCGCTCAAGTGGCAGCCTTCTTAAAAAAACTCAATTTGCGTTGTCGGAAAATTGGGATGATTCCTGCTAAAGCCGACCCGGATGCGAAGGAAGTCTATCTCCATGAGGTGATCCAGTCTCGCTTAGACGAGGCCCAGACAGCGCAGCGTGCTGTATTTTTCGTTGATGCCGCGTATTTTGTGTTGGTGCCCTTTCTTGGGTTTCTAGGGTCGGTAACGCGGCTTTTCATCAAGGCTCCCTCAGGACGGCAGCGTTTTAATATATTAGGCGCACTCAATGCGATCACACATGAACTCATTTCAGTCACCAATGACACCTACATTACTTCGAAAGAAGTTTGTGAATTATTGTACAAACTGGCGGCGTTACATTTAGATGTACCGATTACTTTATTCCTCGATAATGCGCCTTACCAGAAATGCCAGTTGGTAATGACGACGGCAGCGCGTTTGCAAATCGAACTCTGTTTCCTACCAACCTATTCGCCCAACCTTGATCTGATTGAGCGATTTTGGCGCTTCATCAAAAAAGAATGTTTATATTCCACCTATTATCCAAGCTTCGAACCGTTCAAGAATGCTATTGTAAATTGCCTGAACAACCCCCATACAAAACACAAGCCTTCCCTTGATTCTTTGCTAACATTACGCTTTCAGCTTTTTGAAAAAGCTCAATTCTTGACCGGGTGAAGTATAGTTTGCCTGTCTTGATATGGCGACTAATTGTTGCCCTGGATTTGCCGGTTAAAACGGTCGCTTGCTGGATATTCACATACATAATGCGCCAATTATCTCAAGAGTCGTTATTGAATAACGCAAATGATAACTTATGTTGAACGGCTTTGAACCTTAAAATAACGATGTCCATTTTCAGCACCGCCCAAAATTCAGGGCTTTCAGCTTAGTAGCAATAATTTCGACTAAGCTAATTATTGGATTTTCCGCAACGTCCAGGCTTGGATTTCCAGTCCTTATGGACCCGGAAAACTCCCACCTTATGGACTGCAATAAACAAGCTTGGGGTGCCTTACATAACTAGACCTTTAGATATCGGAAAATTAACCTATGGACTTACATTATTCAGCACTAACAATGCGCCGCAACCTTATCCTGCATAGCTCCATTGGTTGTCTTGGCTTGGTTGTCCAAGCTTGGTTGTTTAATATTTTGGTTGTCTAATATTAGTTGTCCAAGCTTGATAATCACCTATTTTTGAAATCCGATTTCCTAATCATCCATCAAAATACCAAGACGCTCACGCCGACCCACTAAAAACTTATCTCGTTCGGCTGCTTGTTCAAGCGCCTTGTTATAAATTGCATCGAGGACTTCTTTAGCCGGGAACTAGGCTGTCGAAATCAGCCCTTTTTCGCAAGCTAAACATTCCCCGATTTTTGGCTTTCAATATTATTGAAAAAAGCTTTGCGTTTCTTGCGTACGGTATAGGGGATGCTTGATTTCTCCCACATCTC
>NZ_JAWPOH010000120.1:0-4981 GCF_037671525.1 Methylobacter svalbardensis | reverse complement strand
AAATACGGAGCGGCAGAAATATCAGTTCCCGTATAAAAAAATTGGGACAGCGCCATTCAGCTGGAGTGTGAACAGGGCTCTATCTTAAATTAAGGCATTATTTGTCTGGACAATGGGGTCCACTATATACAGCGGAACCGTTTCTTTCCATTCGATCAGCAGTTTCTTTTGACGATCAATTTTTTTAGTTAGGCTATTAAATTGCTTTTGAGCCGCTGATAAGGTTTTTTTCCCTTCGGCCTTGGGTGTAATCCGGACTATTTTGGAGGCGTTCATTTTGTTGATCTCATGGTTAAGCGAATGAGAAATGGTAATGGAAAATCAATTGGCTCTATTAAAAGCTCACTGCAGCACCAGGTAAACAACGCAGGTAGAAATGTGGCAAACGTAAGCATCCCGTCTTGCATTAATTTAGCGAGGAAATGTCAAACAGCGACGAAAACTGTCCACTAACGATAGGTGTCAAATGTTCTGGTGTTCTTCGGATAAACCATGAATCCATCGCTAGAGAGTGTCTAGTTCAGCAAGTAATTATCAAATATTGTTTTTTATGGAAAGTTGTCTACTCTTTCTAAAGTAGAGATGAGGTTGGGAGAATGATCATGAAAGCGGTGGTTTTCTTGAAAATATTTTTGAACACCATAACGGCAATGTTAGTTGTCGTCATGCTTTGTGGTTCGAAGCCAACATATGCTGGTAAACAAAAAGCATTTGATAAATATGATCCACCCTCTGACTTAATTTTGGCGCTCCCAGACCAATTGCTCATTACTAAAAAAGTGAGCCAATTAAATGACCAGAAACTGGTTACAGACATTAGTAATGCAACCCAAACAGCCTCACTAAAAAGAATTCCAGTCAATGTAAACTGCGATGTCGATGTTATTCAAAATATATTGGGTGATGTGCCGCTTGCTAGCAGGATCTTTGGGAAATGTGGGCTGCATTATCACTATTAAAAAGGTTGATTAGCCAGTCGAATTTTATTCGACTCATTTATGGCGCTTGCCGCCCCGCTTATTGTTCCAAGCCCCTGCTTTGGTTTTATTGTGGTGCATCACAGTTAGATTTATCCTCGGCGGCAACACAGCCATACTTTCTAATTGATTTTTTATAAACTGTTTTTATGCAGTCAATATCGGTGTCACAGGCATATTTTGACTTTATTGATTCTTTCCAAATTGCATTAGTGGCTATAGGATCTGTGATTTTTGCCTTTTTATAAATCTGCATATTTTCAATATCCAAAACAGCTAACTCACGATTGGCACAAATTGTAAGCTCTGTTGGCTTGGCAGCGTTTGCACAATTAAAGCTGAGAGAAAATTGCTTTGTATCAGGTGACACAGATTGCGTGGCAACTGGTTGAGGAACTAGATCTTTGGATGCATGGGGTGCTTGGGATAGTTCTTTTTCAATCTGTTCGGCTTCAAGTAATTCTTTGTTTAATTTGTCTAAACCTTGTTTTTCTTGCATGGCTCTAATTTTTTCAGCTTCTAATTTGACCTGATCTGCTTCAGATTTTAAAGGCTCAACGGCTTGCTTTGGTTGTTCATCTTTTTGAACATAGTAGGTTTCTTGTGCTTCTAAGGTGGGCTTCAATAATGCAGCCGTTGTAATTTCATCAAGCAAATGGGCCCATGCAGTACTTTCAAACTCAACATGCGGTGCTTTACGCACGCCAGTCGGTTTTACGGTATATTCCACATTTTGAGTAAACACATTGTTGTTGTTTTCAATGTTTAATTGCTTGGCGTACTGAGCAATTTTTAATTGATGCTGACTATCTCGTGCTTGCTCAACATCAGTAAGCATAGCGGTCGGAACCGTAACTTTTAAAAGGCCATTGCAAAAGCTTTTGCTGCTATTTGGGTCTTGTTTAACCGTTTTGATATTTTCAACGGCTACTTGGATTTGAGCCAATGATGCTCTAATTTTAGTAGCGCCAAATACAAATGAGCCATCATACTGGTCATATCTTTTTTCAGTTGTTAGTTTTACTGCCTGCTCAATAAGAAGGTTATCAATTAACTTTTGGGTGTCTGGAGATGAGCAACTCGCAGTAGGTATTTGTTTATTGCAGCCAGACAGCATTAAGCTGGTGAAAAACAAGAGTGCAAGGAGTTTAATCTTCATAATTATTTTTAGGCAATGTAGGTGATATAGTTAACGATGTGAATTTTAAAATCAGGATATTTCATCATTACTTGGTGTAAGTCATATTGTCTGTTTTTCTGTCGATACAGAGTCGTCTAAGAGCCGTATAAATTAAATCCTATTTGTGCCCCAGTCCCAGTTCCAGGCAGGTCAGCAATGTTGTCTCCTGTAACACCATTCAAGGAGGTATGCTGAATTGCGTCAATTACATCAAAATCTACTCCTTTTTTACTCAAAAAACGTACAACTTTGTAAAGCCTTTAAGTCAGTAACTTAACAATAAGTTAGCGTCTTTAAAAATTATACTGCTTTTCGCTAAGATAGGAGTATTTGAGCGAGCAACGTCACAATCATCAACTGCTCGTAAGGAAAACTTAGTGGTCTCTTAGTTCATCTAGCTTTTTCTTTATTAGTTTGTTTTGTTGCTCAATATTTGGCAGCTCAGTTATGGCTTTTCTAAAGTCATCACGTACTTTTTCAGTATGCACAATATCGCTAAGATAGTGGCTTTCTATTCCCTTCAAATTTCCCCAAAAAGCTATAATGATAGCCAGGACTACAAAGTTCCATAGCTTTACTATACCTCTCGTTAATGAGGATGTAGCGGGATCAGATGTTATTGCAATCGTTATTGTAAGGTTGATTAGTAATAGTGCTAAAGCTTGAAGCATTTTGTATTCTCTCTGTTTTCGGTTAAATCGTTAATATTTAACTCTAAAATTACAATAAATAATTTTTAGCAAAAAAAAATAGAGTGAGCAATTAAAATCATGCGTGAGAGGCTATTGATTACCAATTTGCTGATTTTATTTTAAGTAGCATTGTAAGTGTATTTTAAAATTTATTTTTCATCTGAACCCCGTCGACATCTAATCAATTCGCGCTCCATCTTTGTAGTTTAGTTCACCAGTTTTATGTTCATCTTCTATTGTAATTGATTCAATCTGTCATGTATTTGATATATTCTATTAAAAGTCATACACTAAACTTTTTATTGGAGATTGATATGACAGATACAACTAAAAAATCAGCTAAAAGATTAACAGAAGAAGAAAAATCTGGCATCAACCAGATGCTTATGGATAAAAAACCTCATAAAGAAATTATTGAAAAATATAATATTAGTGTCGGTACTGTAAGTAACATGGTGAAAAAGTTATCCGGAAAAACCATCAAATCAACTGAACACAAAGAATCTAAGCATATAGCAGCTCTTAATGAATCGTTAACAGCTATCCAAAACCGTAAGAACTTGGTTGTGGAAATGTTGGAAGGTAGTTTAAAACAAGAGCTGGAACAGCTAACCATTGCTGAAGAAAATTTAATTAAAACAATTGATTCAATGAAAGAGTTGGAAGCATTGACCAAAAATAAATAATGTAATTAAGGTATTGACCTTTTGTGAGTGGCTACTTTACATTAATTTACATCTAAGCAATATTACAAAAGGTTAATATCATGATTTATAAAGAAGTTCCTTATTATAGATCTAACATGTTTGCTGGGATCTGATAAGCATGTCCACGGGTGCATCTGTTGAAAACTGAAATCAGCCCACAAAGTAAACTCTGTTCGAAGTGTAATGCTGTTTTAGTTTGTGGTTCGACTTCAGATGGAGAATCGTGCTGGTGCTTTGCCTATCCTGCTATTATGACAGTCGACCTTCAGCAGGATTGTCTTTGTGCGGATTGTCTTAGCAAAGCCATGCAAGAAAAAGTCACTGAATTTATTCATACATCAACTCAGCAGGAAATTATTGCTGTTGCGCGTAATTATCGTGGCAATGATAAATTAATTCAGGGTATAGATTATTCAATAGAGAATAATAAGCACGTATTTACACAGTGGTATCACTTAAAGCGTGGATCGTGTTGTGGGAATGGCTGTAAAAATTGTCCTTATTGATAGCGTAAAATGGGTGGTTAGTAAATCAGAAGGGTAGTGATAAAAGCAGTTTTCCATTGTACATCTAATGCCCAGTCCATGGCAAGATAGGAACCGTAGAGATACTGTTAGCGGGCGCTCCTTCGATGAGTTTGCGGCTGATGGCTACATAAACCAGCGTATTGCGTTTAGCGTCAAACAGGCGAGTCACGCGCGTTTCCTTGAACAGAATAGAGGTATCTTCACTGAATGCGGTTTCCTGTTCTGGCAGCTTGCCATTAATAATGATCGGCCCCACTTGTCGACAAGCAATTGAGAATTGAGAGGGATCTTCCGCTACACCCAGCGTTCCACTAATGCCTCCGGTGCGAGCCTGGCTGATATGACAGGTGACGCCTTGAACTTTTGGGTCATCAAAAGCTTGTACGCAGACCTTATGGTTTGCGCCGATCAGCTTCCACGCTGTAGTGATGCAGCTAATTTCTTCGGATTGAGCTTCATGCGTTAAAGAAATAAGAAGTAGTGCACATGTCGCAAGCGTTTGTTTCATAGGAATCGGAAAGTTGTTGGCCAGTTTGGTTGGATTGTAACAGATTGAGTACATCAAACAGGAATTGGTCTACTCCCAACGTAATTCTATCTTGCTCTGACATGAGTTGAGCGATGATACTCAATGGCTTCAGGGCTGACAGTAATAGGTTTGGCATACGCACATAAGGAAATGCGTCCTGACAAATCCAATTATAATGAGTGCTCAGGACAATTGTTGCTCAGTCATAACTTATTTTTCTTAACATTATCAAAGTCATATTTTTATGAACGTAATACATGGCGCTTGGATTCCAAAAAATACCCAAGACTTTATTCAATCGGGTGATTTTTACCTGTGGGTAGAAAGCGACGAGCTTAGCAGTAAGCCAAAAATTCCGCTCCATCCTCA
>NZ_JAWPOH010000119.1:0-4998 GCF_037671525.1 Methylobacter svalbardensis | reverse complement strand
GATAAGAATCCTGCGGCTAAGCTCAAAGAATTGGCTGGACTTATTGATGAGGTTTTTCAGTTAATGCCTTCTGGAAAACATATGGTTGGGAGGGATTTGGGGCGTTTAGGGCCGACGGTTTCGCTACAGTACCGTGCTGCTGGATAATTTTCCAAGAATCAGGCTGCAAAAAATTTAAAAACTTGAACATCGAGTATCAGCAAGTAGCGGCCACGGAGGCCGGCACCGTGTTCGGCCGTGGTTATACCGGCAGCATCGCTCCCGAAAACACCAAGCCCTCGGACGACAAAGTTAAATGCGATTCGTCCACTCCGATGTGCCAATACAACTTCCACACGCTGACGGTCAGTCTCAATATCAGCGACACGCCGGTAAGCTACACCCCGCCGCTGGGTCCGGCCGTTCCGTTTCAAGTCACCTACAACCAGCGCGAGGCCAATCAGCCGGCCAACTTCAACTACGCCAATCTTGGCCCGAAATGGACCTTCAATTGGCTGACTTATCTGCAAGACGATCCCACTTATCCGGCTCACGACATCAAGCGCTACGTGGCCGGCGGCGGTGCCGAATACCACACCGGCTACCATGCCGCTAGCCAAAGTTACGCGCCGCAAAGCAGCTCGCGCGGCATTCTGGTGCGCACCTCGCAAAATCCGATTCGCTACGAACTGCGCTGGCCCGACGGCAGCATCGACGTATTCGCCCAAGCCGATGGCGCGACCGTCTATCCGCGTAAAGTGTTTTTGACCGAAAAACGCGACGCCCAAGGTAATGCGGTAAAGCTTAGCTACGATACCTATCTGCGCATCAGCCAAATCACCGATGCCCTGGGTCAGTCTACGGCGCTGGCCTACGAAGAGGCTGGCGACCCTTACAAAATCACCCGCGTCACCGACCCGTTCGGGCGCTCGGCCGTGTTCGGCTATCAAAACGGCCTGTTGGCGTCGATTACCGATCCGATTGGCATCCAGTCGCAAATGCACTATGGGGCCAATCAATTCGTCAACGCCCTGACCACGCCTTACGGCACCATCACCTTCGCTTACGGCGAAAGCGGCACCAGCCGCTGGCTGGAGGCCACCGATCCGCAAGGCGACAAAGAACGCTTGGAATACCGCCATCAAGCACCCGGCATTCCGTACAGCGAATCCCTGGTGCCCCAAGGCCTGGCGCCGGTGTTCAACGCCTACATCAACGGCCGCAACAGCTTTTACTGGGACAAACATGCCATGAAAACGGCGGCGGGCGACTATACCAAAGCCCGTCTGACCCACTGGCTGCACGGCGTCAACACCTCAGTTTCGGTCGCCGTCAAGGAAAGCGAGAAACAGCCGCTGGAAAACCGAGTCTGGTACAGCTATCCCGGCCAAACCTGGGGCGGCGGCGTGAGCAGCGGCATGCTGGAAAAGCCCAAACAAATCGCCCGCGTACTGGATGACGGCAGCACCCAACTGTACCGCTACGAATACAACAGCCTGGCCAAAGTCACCAGAGCCATCGACCCATTGGGCCGTAAAACCGTTTACGAATACAGTGCCGACGGCATCGATCTGCTGCGCGTCAAACAACAGAACGGCAACGCCTACGATCTGTTGGCGGAATTCAGCTATAACGGCCAACATCGTCCGCTCAGATACCGCGACGCATCGGGCGCCGTCACTACCTTCGGCTGGAACGGCCAAGGCCAATTGCTTTCGACGACCGACGCGCTGAACCAAACCACGGCCTACCAATACGATGCCCAAGGCTATCTGCGCCAAATAGTCAACGCTCTGGGCCGTGTTCAGGCCGAATTCAGCTACGACGCAGCCGGCCGCATCGCCACTGCCAGCGACGACAGCGGCTATACCTTGGCCTTCGAATACGATGCCATCGACCGCATCGTGCAAATCGACTATCCTGACGGCACCCGCCGCACCCGCGTCTACGACAAACTGGATTTGGCCAGCGAAACCGATAGACAGGGCCGCACCGCCCAATACGCTTACAACCCGCTGCGGCAACTGACCCAAGTCACCGACGCCCTAGGCCAAATCACCCGCTATACCTGGTGCGGCTGCGGCGGCCTGGAAACCCTGACCGACGCCTTGGGCCGCATCACCCGCTTCGATTACGACGTGCAAGGCCGTCCGGTTCGTAAACGTTATGCCGACGGCCAAGGTACGGATTACCGTTACGAAAACACCAGCAGCCGCCTGAAAAGCCGCACCGATGCGCTGGGCCAAATCACCGCCTACCGCTACGCCAAAGACGACGCGGTCAGCGACATCACCTATAGCAACAGCCAACAGCCCACCGCCGACCGCCACTTCAGCTACGACAGCGCCTACCCGCGGCTCATCGGTTTCGACAACGGCCAAGGTGCGACGCAACTGACCTATATCGCGGCCGGCCAAGCCAGCGCCGGCCGATTGGCCGAAGACATCAGCCCAGACGGCTACCGCGTGCAATTTGGCTACGACATCCTGGGCCGCTTGCTCGGCCACGACGTAATCGACGCCGGTCAACAAAACCATGCCAACGCCATCGGCTACGATGCCCTGGGCCGCGTGACCGGCAACGACACCGAACTGGGCTTGTTCGAATACGCCTACGACGGCGACTCCCAGCGCTTGGCGCAAATCCTCTATCCCAATCAAAGCCAAAGCCGCTTGGCTTATGCCGACATGTTGGGCGATCTGCGTCTTTTGACCCTGGAACACACCGGCCCCAACGGTAACCTGCTGGCCGGCCACCAATACCGTTACGACGCCGAGGGCCAAATCAGCCAATGGCAACGCAGCGGCACGGAAAACGCCGACGAAGTCATGGTTTATGACGCCATCGGCCAACTGCTGCAAGTGGTTAACCGAGGCCATCACAACGGCCATCCGCATGCGATTCCGGCTATCCCGGCCAGCTCCAATGGCCCTGGCCAGCCGGCCACGCCCGCGACACCGGCGATTTCGCCGCATCGGCAAAGCGCCGAAACCTTGGCTTTTGCCTATGCCTACGATGCGGTCGGCAACCGCATCCAAGAAACCCTGGGCGAACAAAGCCGCGACGCCGCTTACAACGACCTCAACCAATTGTTGAACAGCGGTGCCGATAGCTACAGCCACGACGCCGAAGGCAACCAAAGCCTGCGCCTCAGCGCCACGCAGGGCGAGCGCAATTATCTGTGGGACGGCGAAAACCGCCTGATCGGCATCGAACAGGCCAGCGGCAACGGCAGCCAATTTCAATACGACGCCCTGGGCCAGCGCATCGCCATCCAAGACCAAGCCGGCGGAACAACAGTCCGAGACAACCGGCTAATCTACTGCGGCAGCGCCCTTTGCGCCGAACACGAACGGGTCGGCAGCCGCTTGACTCGCTACTACGGCGACGGCCAAGCCCAAGACGGCCAAGACGGCCAAGGCCGCTACTACCATCGCGACCACCTGGGCTCGGTGCGCGCCGTCACCGACAGCAGCGGCCAACTGACCGCCGCCTATAGCTACGACCCTTATGGCCGCCGCAGCGTGCTAACCGGCCAAGCCGACGATTCGACCTTCGGCTACACCGGCCACTACACTCATTCAACCACGGGCTTGGCCTTGGCGCCTTACCGGGCCTACGATGCCGAGATAGGCCGATGGCTCAGCCGGGATCCGATTGGGGAGGAGCCAGGCGTGCAGTTCTACACCCATATCTCCAACCAGTACGCTCCGTTTCACACCAAGGTCATCAACGCCACGGTGCGCGACGCCACTCACGTCTTGGACGGATTGCTGTACCACGAGTCCGATCTGCGCATTGATGAACATTATACCGACACGGCTGGCTTTACCGATCACCTATTCGCGCTGATGCACCTCTTGGGTTTCCGTTTTGCCCCGCGCATCCGCGATCTGACCGATAAGCGCCTTTACATCCACGGGGACGCCAAGCAGTACCCGACGCTCTCCGGCCTGATTGGCGGCGGCGGCGGCGTCAACGTGAAGCACATCCGCGCCCATTGGGACGAGATCCTGCGATTGGCCGCATCGATCAAGCAGGGCACGGTGACGGCCTCGCTGATGCTCCGAAAGCTCGGCAGTTACCCGCGTCAAAACGGCCTAGCTGTGGCCTTGCGCGAGTTGGGGCGCATTGAACGCACGCTATTCGCTCTCGACTGGATGCAGAACGTCGAATTGCGCCGCCGTGTGCAGATAGGTTTGAACAAAGGCGAAGCAAAGAATGCACTGGCCCGCGCCGTGTTCCTGAACCGGCTTGGCGAAATCCGCGACCGCAGTTTCGAGAACCAGCGCTACCGTGCTAGCGGCCTCAATTTGGTAGTGACGGCTATCATCTTATGGAACACGGTATATCTGGAGCGCTCAATCCAGGCGTTACGCGACTCGGGCAAGGACATCGATGAGGCGCTGCTACCGCATCTCTCACCGTTGGGCTGGGAGCACATCAATCTGACGGGCGACTACATTTGGCGGCAGAATAAACATGTCGAGCAGGGCAAGTTTCGGCCTCTACGGGAGCCCCGCGAGGCTTAGCGTACGATTTTTTCCGTTTCGTGAGCTGACCCCTTATACAAGCTGACGAAACTTTCCTGTTTTTTATCTCTATTTAATTTCACTACAATCGCAGACTGCTCTTAATCAAACTGATGCTCAGGCTGCAGAACAACTGCAAAAAGAATGCCTTAAATTATTTAAAAGCATTAATAAACGAGACTTGAAAAGCGGCTGAGTTATAAGAATTTATTTTTTCTTTTTTCAGACTCATTTATCTAGTAGAAAATACTGTATCGTCAAGGATGTTATTGCGTTTGTATTTGCTTCCATAGGATTCGATACCGCTTAATGTGTTTTAGTAAACTATTTCCAATTTAACCGAAATTTTGATCGGCGCTTTATAGTGGACCCCGAATTCCGGACAATAGTTTAAGCTATGCTCTGTCGAAAAATGAGAAGTAAGAAATGAGCGAAAGCAAACGGAAGATTTTTACAGGGGCGCAAAAAGCCAAGATTGCACTGGAAG
>NZ_JAWPOH010000118.1:0-5070 GCF_037671525.1 Methylobacter svalbardensis | reverse complement strand
AAGTCTTTGAGCTGTTTTTCTAGGAGGTAAAGTGCCCTGAATTTACGCAGTGCAGTGTGTGCCATGCCAAATTTATTCTCGCGACTGGCTTTCGGTAGCGCCTTCAACGCTTCATCGAATTTTCGCCATGTAAGTCGAGATACCAGAATTTGAACCAAAGATAGCCTAAGCTCATCTGTGCTTAGGCTATCTTGCATTTAGGCAATCGAGTTTGAAATCATGTTGGAAATGTTATCCCCCTTCGTAGCGTGTCATCGCCATGATGGGCATAGCGGCTGTAGTTTTGCCTGACTGCGCCCAAGCAGGCTGAAACGAGCCGTTTGTTGGCGGCCTTCTAAGGGTTGTTCAATTGCTCGCCTTCGATCTTACCTGGGAGGACAACCTATTCCCTTCATTTCGTAAATAAGGTCCTCAATTTTCTTTCTTGTTGTTTTGTAATCTTTGCGAATAGTACTTTGATCGCGTTCTACGTTAAAGTCATTTCTTAATTCGCCCTCGATAGCGTTGCTTTTAATATTCTTGTCCTTTTGTACAGAATCCCAATAATACAAGCCTACTAAATGGCCAATTAAGCCATCATGCCTATCAACTACAATATTAGGAGCATCAAACATTTTTCTACTAAAAACGTCGGTTATAAGTTTCGTTGGTAAATCATCAAAGCGTACTTCAGGATGATTTCCTAAGTAATTTATTCGTTTCTTACAGTACTCCAGGGTAAATTCGTCTAATATCCCTTGAAAATCTTTAATTTGAACATCTGTTCGAATTTTAAACATGATTGCATGATCAAGTCTACGGCCATTACTTTCGGTACCTGATCCGTCGGTTATTAAAGACTCGTTATATATTTTGGTCGGCACCCGAACGAAGGTTGCAAACTCACTAAACGGGATTGAGTCATCTTTAGCAAACTTATCAAGATTCTCTTTTATAGATTGAATTTTATTTAGTAGTCTAGGAATATCGTTGCCATTCAGCAAATCACAATAACGGTAATCCTTTGCTATGGAGGGTAAAGATATTTCTGAGACCTCTTTTTCAAGCAAGCCTGTAGCTTCTTTAATCCCTTTATGAATCCTATCTAATACTTTTTGATTATATACCTGGGTGTAAGCTCGTGAGCAAAATCTGCCCACCTGAAGGGTATCCCACGAATGATCCTTTAGCTCGAAAGCTATAATTTCAACATCATTAAATTCATTTTGTCGCCAGAAGTCATGAAGCCTGATATCGATAGTTCGCAATGCCTGGAATGGTGGCGATATCTGAAGTGCCCTTATAGTCCATTCCATCGGTAAGGCCAGATTTATTAACGCTTTCGTCTGTTCGTATAGCACGTTGTCGTATTTTGCTGTTGCCATATTTTTTGTGCCTGTTGGATTGACCAAACCGTCTAGGTAATACCAAAAAAACCTCTAAAATCCCTCATTAACGAAATTGATGTCAGTACGCATCAGATTTTCGGATAAGCAATTTGTCATAAATAGCAGATTTTCAGTAAACAACTCATGGATCTAAAGAAATCGTTCGGTCCACGAACTTCAATTCAAGCTGTTTGATGGGCTCTTTTATATTCAAAGAATTCTAGTTGAAACAATGATATTCCTTAACCGGTTCTTCTTTTAGGAGAACTTTTATATTAATACGGAAACAATGATAACACCACGACTTATTAGACAACGTGACGCCCCAGCATATTTGGGGATGAGCGAGCCAACATTTAACGAAAAAGTTCGTCCTTATGTCACGGAAATCCGTGAAGGCCGAGCTGTTTTCTACGATCGACTTGACTTAGACGCCTGGGCTGATACATTTAAAGCCGCGAACGGAAAGCCGGGCAAGCCAATGGAGGAAACATCATGGCAAAATCAACACCCGGTCTTAGAAAAAAAGGCGAAATCTGGCACATTGACAAAACAATTGCCGGCAGGAAACTTCGAGAAAGCACTGGCGAAAAGGAGCTCGACGCAGCCGAACGCTACTTAGCTATGCGGGTTCATGAAATCCGTAAAGAATCAATATATGGCGAACGTAGAGAGCGAACATTTGATGAGGCTGCCGCTCGATTCATTGAAGAGTATGGACATAAGCGGTCTATTGAGCGTGATATTGATACATTGAAGGTAGTAATGCCCTACATCGGTGAAAGTACCTTACAGAAAATCCATTCGGCAACACTGGATCGGTTTATCCGTGATAGAAAAGCAGCTGGTATTTCAGCAGGTACGTTAAACCGAGACATGGCAATCATCCGCAGAGTACTTAAACTCTGCGCTGCAATGTGGCGTGATGAGCAAGGTAGACCTTGGCTCAATACTGCGCCATTACTGCCACCTATTCAGGGAACGAAACGAAAACCTCGTCCCATATCGGTTGCAGAGCAAGACAGATTGATAAAGGGTATGCCGCAGTATTTGGTTGATATGACACTTTTTGCCTTGCATACCGGCTTGAGAGATCAGGAAATATGCGGATTACAGTGGAAGGATGAAAAAGAAATTTCTGGAACGTCGGAAACCGTCTTTATCATTACCGAAGAGCGCGCAAAAAACGATCACGAAAGAATAGTGCCGCTAAATTCTGCGGCAAGAGCAATTGTGAATCGGTATCGGGGCCAGTCAGAGTTTGTATTTCATCTGAAAGGTAACCGGTTGGAGAGGATGAATAACAGGGCGTGGCGAAAAGCACGTACATCAGCCAATCTGGTTGATGTACGTGTGCACGATTTAAGACACACGTTCGGCATGCGTTTACGCGCGACGGGTGTGAGTCTTGAAGATCGTGAGGATCTGTTAGGTCATCATTCAGGGCACATCACTACGCATTACAGTAAGGTTGAAATCACCCGGCTGATTGAGTGTGTTGAATTGCTTTGCGATGGTAAGCATCGACCAGAATTAACGCTGGTTAAAGTTGCTTAATCGTCAAAAAATCGGAAAGAGAAATGATAGGCATAAAAAAAGCAGTCACCCTGATGAGTTAACTGCTTGATTTACTTGTACTTTGGTGGTGGGTCGTGCGCGATTCGAACGCGCGACCATCGCATTAAAAGTTCGATTCTAATCTATGTCAAACATCTGCATACTACTTATAAATCCTTATATTCAATAGCATAGCATACATCAAAGGGCGTGAGAAGTTATTAAACGGCGTATGAAGTATTATGAACCACTGTAGTTTTTACTGTAGTTTTCGTGCAGAAAATGCAGCATAGCGAGGAACGATCGACGTTTTATTGCTACAGCATTAAATTATGATTGCTTAAGAACTTTAACAAAAGCTATGTTAAAATATTATCGAATTTAAAATATTTATTACTTAATATAGGGATGATCATGGCAAAAGTTGAAGATATAGCCGAATGCTTCTTATATTTGGATGATAAAAATGAAGGGGATGGAATTTCAAATTTAAAATTGCAAAAGTTAGTATATTACGCACAAGGTTTTTATAGTGCAATTTTTAATAAGCCTTTATTTAATAATGATATTGCTGCGTGGGCTCATGGGCCTGTTGTGCCTGACCTTTATCATGCCTACAAACAACATGGTAGCAACCGAATACCAGTGCCGGTTGGTTTTGATAGATCATCATTAAATAGTGAAGAAATTGAATTAGTTGAAGAAGTTTTTGAGGTATTCGGTCAATATTCCGCATGGAAACTACGGAATATGACACATGAAGAAAGCCCTTGGTTAAATCATGAAATTGATGCAGAAACTATTCCTCTAACTGAAATTACCGAGTATTTCAAAACCAGAATTAATTAAATGGCAAAGAAGCCTAACAGGATCATAGGCACAGCGGCTAAACAAGGTGATTTAATTAAATCACAAGAGCCAATTAATTACGATAGTAAACCTCCAATTTTTTCCTTAGAAAAACTTCAACCAGGAAAGTATTGTTTATCTATTCTTAGCCAAGAAAATAAAGCCATGTTTGCTGATGCTATTTTCCGCAGAAAGTCTTTAACATGGAACCAAATAAAACAACTGGACAAGCATGGGTTAGGGACTGAGAAAATCCCTAAAGCACAAATAAAAGCTCCAATTCCGAGGTTCATCACTGATGAACTTGATCACCTCTTGGTGTTTAGATATAAGGGCCTTCACCCTATGGTTGGTTATCGTCAAAGAGATGTGTTTTTTGTTTTGTGGTTTGACCACGACTTTTCACTATATAGCCACTAGCAAGTTATCCTCTCAAACTGGATAACAACATGCCAATCCGCGTAAAAAGTAGTTTAATAAAGATTACATAGGACTTTCAGTTAACCCAACTCAAACTACCTATCGTTCCACTTGGCTATTGTGTAGCTATTGAGAGCATTTCCTAGCGCCACGGGATCGGTGACGAGGTTGGTCTAGCCGATATTGGCTCAGATTTCTGAATGACCTGAATGGAGCGATAAATCGAGATTTACTAGATCTTGTAAAGAAATATTCAACGGGACTTCAGGACAAGGCAAACCAGCTTGATTCGCTGTACTAAATACATATTGCCGCCAAAATGGCCATACATTATGTACTGCGTTGTAATTGGCAAATTCTTTTAGTGCATTTTGTTCAACGCTTCCGGTTAATTCATAATCCAATTGGAATTTAGCTTCAATCTGAAATATGGGTTCTGGTTCATTATTATTGATAGTTGTGCTTACTATCCTGACACCTAAATCCACATAGACTCTGAAAGTTTGATTTTGTTGCTCTGAATCTGAAATATTAAGCGTTTCACTTTCTATGGACAACTTTGTCTGTTGCCCTAATTCTTCAGAATTGACCAAGTCTCTAAAGCGCTTTAAATTACTTTCATAAAGATTAATGGTTTTTAGCCTTAAGCTCTTTGATGCTTCGAAAATCAGTGATTTATCCATAATTTAGTTCTTTAAAATTATCAATGGCATCCAATGGTAAAGAAGAAGGAACTTGAATTTGTTGTAAGCGTTCACCCCCCTCTCGCAAACTGACGCTAATTCAAGCATACTGCTGACTAAATTTCTGACACAACCTTTCTATGAAACTGAGCGACCATAGCCTACGCCAATTAGATGTCACCTACCTTGATGGT
>NZ_JAWPOH010000117.1:0-5171 GCF_037671525.1 Methylobacter svalbardensis | reverse complement strand
AGCTTTATGGCTCTATTCTTTAGTCGTTTATCACCTAAATCTAAATTACGAAATTCTGTATTTGCCCAATTCATAGCTAAAATGATTCTACTTTACTAAATCTTAACAACTTGTGTGTAAGGAGATGGTCTGTACCCTACAAGGCATTAGAGTTTGCCATCTTAATTTAAGAGTTTACACATCAAATGTGAATTTAATATTAACAGCAGCCTATTAACCAATAATATTTTTAATATATCATTTTAGCGCCAATGCAGTGACTAGGGTAATAACCCCAGGCAGGTTTTTAGCTTTGGGTATGTCGACAAAAAAGTCTTGTACATCCCTGCACGAAGCTCATGATAAATAGGTTGGTAATTCTTCAAATGTGGGAATTCGTTTTCCTAGTCCGCTCTTATCAAAATTCGAACAAATCGTTAAGTCTGATTCGATCGCCTACTGCCACGTTATAGGCTTTTTTTCCGTTTCATTACCGTCAACATTAATATAAACGGATTTATTGTTAATCATGGGGTAATTAAATCCGATTTTTTAAAGATCTCCTTATTCAGGTTTCTATGCATAACAACATTAGCTCTCAGCGGTGAGGTGCTGTTTCTTGGATTAATAACAAAGATAGAAACTCACCGCTATTTAATTTTCCAATATGATTATTTAATCGGATTTTTGATAACTGTATTGATATACATATTTCCCATAACCGGAGCCATATCTTGACGTGGTTGCCGGCAAGTCGTTAAACACTATGCCTTTCATATAGACATTAGACTGGGCTAGACGTTTGGTGCATTGTTCTAATTCGCGCATAGGATGTTGGCCGGCTTTAACAACCATTAATGTCGCGCTTGCCATACGGCCTATGATGCAGGCATCGGTAACAGCCAAAATAGGGGGTGAATCGATAATGACATGATCATACTGTTCGCTAAGGGTCTCCAGTAACTGCCCGAAACGCTCATGCAGCAATAGCTCTGACGGATTAGGGGGAATTGATCCGGTTGGAATAAAGTCGATATTGGCAGCCGCAATATGGCGGATTGCGTTGTCCAGGGTGGTCGTGCTGGAGATTAGATCGGATAGTCCATCTTCTCTGGATACGCCTAAGTTTTTGTTGATAAAACCTTTACGTAAATCGCCGTCTATCAGCAGGATTTTTTTACCGGCATCGGCCAGCACAGTTGCCAGGTTGATTGAGACGAATGATTTGCCAATACTGGGACTGGGACCGGTAATCATGATGATATTATTGTGCGCTTCTAAAAAAGCAAAATGTAGGGTGGTACGCAAACTTCTAAGGCTTTCTATCGCCAAGTCTTCTTTGTTTTCCAACGCTAAAATGATGGGTTGATCGTTCTGCTTTTTGCCTAATTTCTTTAGCTTTTCGTTGAGCTTTACTTGTACATTACTATGGGGAATAGTGGCATAAACCGGAATATTGAGATGTTTTTCTATTTGATCAGGATCTTCAACACCACGATGCAACGCTTTGCGGATAAAAACCCAGCCCACACCAGCAATTAACCCCAATATCAATGACACCGCAACAATTAGCAGTTTTTTAGGCTTTATTGGTTCGGCGGGAGGTACTGCTTTGTCAATAATCCTTACGTCGCCAACGGTACCCGCTTTGGCCACTTTTAGGGTTTGCGCGTTGTTGAGCAATGTGGTGTAAAGCTCGTTGCTGACTTCAACGTCGCGGGTTAATCTTAGGATGACTTTTTGCGTTTCCGGCAACGCTTCAATTTTTTTATCGTTTTCGTTCATCTGTGCTTGTAGCCGGGCGATTTGTTTATCAATCGCTACAACTGTTGGGTGCGATTCGGTAAATTTGCCCCGTAATTCGTCTCTTTGTTGCTGCAGCAGGGTAAGCTGTGTTTTGATTTCTACCACACCGGTCAGAACGTTTTGAGCTTCAAGTTCCAGATTAATCGAACCTCTAGTGGTTCTAAAATCGTTTAAGGCTGTTGTGGCCGCTTCCAGTTGGTCTTTGATAGCAGGTAATTGCTTATCTAAAAACTCAAGTGTATTTTGTGCTTCTTCGGATTTCTGCTCAACATTTTGCTTTACGTAAATATTAGCCACTTCATTGAGTGTCCGTGCCGCGACAGTTGAGGAATCAGATTCGAAGGTAAAACTTAAAATTCCGGTGCTTTTGCCTTTTTCAACGACGGCAAGATTCTCAAATAAGTCATTAATCCCGCTGGCTAAGGATTTTTTCATTACCGTAAATTGTGTGCCTGGTCGCGCTTTTAACAACGACACAAACAGGGTAAACGCTTGTTGATTGTCCGCCAGTTGTTTGATCAGCGGTTTTCCAACATCACCCTCAAGAAGCAGTTGATCGTCATCCACTAAGGTAAAGTGCCCTTGTTCGCCGGCAATCAATATTAATTCTTTATTGACCCAGCTTTCAGGTGTTGAGAATGTATCAATGCGAATTGCCTCGCCACCCCAGGCATATTGATCCAGTCCGAATAGCGGCGCGGAAACCTGGTCGGTTATGTTCTGTTTTTGAAAGCGTCTGGCGATGGCTGCGCCGATCTTTGGAAAGTATTTTGGTTTGGCGATAATATCCAGATTGAGATTTCTAACGGCTTCCCCCAGAACCTTACGCGATTTAATTATTTCTATTTCCGCCGATGCCGGTTCTTGACCTCCCACTAAGGTTGATACCGACGCCAGGGCTTGAAGGGAGTTTAACTTCTCTTCGACCTGCAGCATCGCATCAGCTTTGTAAATCGGTGCATCTATGAGTGCTTTGGCTACCCCTAGCGTTAAAAAGACCAAAGTTATGATGCCAATTAGATGCTTGCCATCCAGCATGGTAGCTATTAATTCTCCCAAATCAAATGCATCATCCTCTTGATTGGCTTGATAGTTTCCTGGATGGTTGGTTATATCTGAGTGTGTTTTTGTCATGCTATCGTCTATTGTTGGGGTAATTTTTCTAACGGTTTGTGTGGCAAATTGATTAGATTAGACCACAAGGAGTTTCTAAATAATGTGATTTCATTCATGGTTCAACTATTCGACAAGCTCACGGCTCATTACGAACGTAATCAACTTGCCGTTCGTCCTGGGCCTATCGAAGGATTTTGCGTTAATGCTTAGTTCTTCGGCTATTCTCAGCAGAGACTTATCGAAGAACTTAAGCATAGATTCCTTTTTAGAAGCATTCAAAAATGTGATCTGAATCATGCTCATTTATCCAGCCACAGCATCATTGATTTAATTAAGGGGGGCAAGAAACGGTTTTACCTTCATAGAGCCGTCAAACGCATTCAACAACGTAATGGTGGGTTGGATTTGATCAATGATTTGATTCCAGCGGATACCCTCAGCTCGATCGACATAGATCACATCGCGTGGCTGCAAAGGAAAGCGATCGGCTAACAATAATGCGTCTGGCGATTTTGCATCCAGATGAAAAATCTCTGGTTTATTAATCCCGCTTCTAAAGACAAAGATTCGCGCTGCATCAGCTGTAGATTGATTAACGCCACCACCATCGCTAAGCGCCTCAGTCAATGTCATCCGGCCCTTATTCATGAAAAGACTGCGTGACCTTCCTGCATTGCTTCCGCCAATCGTTGTTTCACCCAACACAAATATTTTGTTGAAATTGTTATCCGCTACATTCAGCACGTCACCGTGTTTTAGCATTACATTTTGAGTAGTGTCGCCACCTTCATAAAGCGACAAGAGATTAATGCTGTATGTTTTTCCATCACGGGTAAGTGTCACGTTGCGTTGATCAGCTGTTTCCGATTTTACGCCACCGGCACTATTGATTGCTTCCAGGACGGTCAAGGGAATATCTTTTACCAATTGTATGCCGGGTTGATTGACTTCCCCGACCACATAAACCCGCTGGCTACGATAGGAAGTCACCCTCACATCCAGTTGGATTTGTTCGATATATTTGGATAACTTTTCAGTTAACTCGGCTCTTATTTCTTCGACTGTTCTTCCCGCCGCTTGTACTATGCCTGCATAAGGGTAGAAGAAAGTTCCGTCCTCGCCCACAACATTACCGGCAGTTTCAGCCGATCGAAATTCACCGGCTGGAATAGTCAATTCGGGGTGTTCCCATACGGTAATGTTAAGAATATCTCGTGGGCCAACCAGGTATTGCTTATAGTTTTCTAAGACGGGTGTACCTTTTACGGTTTTCGAGCCTATACGATAATCAAAATAAAGATTGGCCGCATTATTGGGACCTAAACTGCGATTATTGAAATCCTTTTCCAGATCGACAATCTTCTGAGCAGTGATAGTCTGGATATTGAGTTTCTTTAAGATGGTTTCATTATCTTTCCCAACCGGTATTTCGACACTGGATTGGCTGGAAAATGGACTCACGTGCATCCCGGGAATAACTGTACAACCGGTAAGAGTTGCTAGTATCAAAAAGATAGATAAGGATTTTTTTCGCATATTATGGGCTTGGGTATTAAAAATGGGATTTTTCTCGATTCTTGACTGACTATGACACAATTAACATGTGGGTATATTTTTAAAATAGACTATTTATCAGAGATCATGTAATTAAGTTAATGCATATCATGTTCTTACTCATCACTTATACATTATAGTCAATATGGAGGATTTCATATACTGGCCGCTATTTGTAAGATCACATAGCAAAAAAACACGAACATACCAGTTTTGATTAGTCCTTTGCAGGCGGAACGATTAGTCGCTTACCAACGATGAACTTAAAGGCCTTGGTAAATTTTAACCTACGCGTTTGCTGTAGAAAAAATTCAGATCTCTCGTAGTTGCGAAAGCTTGCTTTGGGCGTTGGCAAAAATTACACGACTATCAATGCTTGCGGCTGCCCATCGTCCTGCGTCTCTCGTTCACACCCGACAAGGGGAGGGGACATTATCCCAATGACTTGCCGCGATTTTGGAAGGCCGGCATTGTCACAGCGCAAAAAACGCTTCGTGAAAGCACATGCCCTATCGCTGCTATAAAACTATTTGTCGTCACTTTCCGTGACAAACAGCAAACGTAGGGAGTTGTTCATTCTGCGCTGATCTTTATGTTCTCGTAAATGTCGGGTAACTTTTACCATCTTCCATGCATGGCTCATGCCCCAGTAATAAAGCGCAAAAACGATAATAAACGAGTAGAACATAACCCAGTCAGGGGCATTAAACATAATG
>NZ_JAWPOH010000116.1:0-5372 GCF_037671525.1 Methylobacter svalbardensis | reverse complement strand
CAGTTTTTGTACAATTGAATTCGAAAAGCTTAGCGTTATGATTTTAAGTGCTCCTTTAAGTTTTTTCAGTAGAAATAAGTATATCTTCAAAGGAGTTTTTTACTGTTTTGGAAATTAATTTTCTGGAAGTCTATAAATCGATTAATAGACAGATTGTCTAATAATGCACTGAAAAACGATTTAATAGACAGTTTATTCTAAGCCAATTACCCTGTCCACAAACTTATAATATAATAGACATCTATAATGTTATATTTCGTTCATTTTTGGACATTTCTAAATTGCATTAACAGCTATTTTTCGGATAACGGGGGTTATGTTAAATTGCTTGAGGTAACGATAAATTCCGTTAGAATTCCAAGGACGGTAAACGACCCATTGCGGTCTATCGCTCCATCTGTTTTAATGGCAGCAATTTGATCATTACCGGTCATTATTACTTATCACCGATGATATACGGAAAGGAAAATCATATGCTGATCAAGAAATTATCGTGTAGAGGAGCATTTGCCGGTAGATATACGGTTAACTATCTAATTCCTTGTTAGAGCATCTGGCGAGCCATAGAGTGAACAAATGAAAGAAAAGATATTAAATAGCTTGTTCAGTTTATCCGGCATGTCGATCACAATCGGATGCGTCGGTTTTTTATCCAGCATTGTCACAATGTTTGTCAATGTTGGAGATCAGGTGTCAGTTAAGTGGTTACTTTTTTCGGTAATGCTTTCAGGCGTGTTTATTTTTATTTTGCTGAAGGTTATATATGACCTCGCCACGGAAATAAAGCCACCTCCGCCATTTGAAATTCCAATTAAATACATAGAAAAAGATCAGATATTCGTAATAAGAAGAAATGAAAATTTCGTCAGCAATATTGTTCTTGGCTGCTACGCACAAATCGACGAAATAGATCGTCTTGCATATCTTGCCGTGGTTCACATAATTCAAGATAAGCTAATACAAGTAAAGATTCGAGCTGACTTGGGAGTTTTTGACAAAATTCCATCCACACAGGAAGAACTAACAAAAATAGCAATTCGTTCTGTCGTCCCGATCTCGGCGATCGAGCAACTTAATTCGCAGGAGAAAGAAAATGTCTGATCGTTATTTTGCAAAAGTTGCGGTTGTACGTGACAACTATACTGTCGTTATTAATAAAGGATCAGAAAGCGGCGTCAAAGAAGGTGATAAATTCTTGCTCGTTGGGGTAGGTGAAGTAATAACAGACCCTGACACCGGAGAGGAGCTTGAGCACCTTGAGTTGGTTCGCGGCAAGGCAACAGCAACCCACGTACAAAATAGGGTTACTACTCTTGAGTCTTGCGAATACAAGAAATCTTCCGACACGCGAGAGATAAAAAAGGTCACCACCAAAGCAACCGCACTTCTGGGGATGCTAGGCCCCCAAGACACTGTAACTGAGTCAATTAAACCAGGAGAATCCCGATTGATGGAGTTTGATGGTGCAACAAAGGGAGATTTTGTAATCAAGCTCTAACATTACGGTCGAGAGGGACGCTCCGCCAAAAAGCGTGGCTCCGCGCCCCTCACCTTTACGTTAGCCAACACTTTTACCGAAGGAGCGCTATGGACTGGTTGCAATTCATCTCCGGCTTAGTTTCAAGCATCGCATGGCCCGCCGTAGCTTTGACGTTTTTGTTTATGTTCAGAGCCGAGCTTGCGAAAATCGTCCAGCGTCTTGCACACCTGAAATACAAGGATCTCGAACTTGACTTCGATAAAGTCAAACAGCAGGCTGAAGGCCTTCATCTCGAAGTGGCGCAAGAGCCCAAGATAATAGAAAGCCCTGTTTTTACTTCGTTGGAAGACCAAATAATGGACGCTGTAGATCGTGCACCGTCGGCTGCGATTTTGTTGGCGTGGTCGGGGCTAGAAACAGCAATCGCCGCCGCCGTGGCGCGGCTTGCAATCTCTCCAGACTCGCCATCCTATCGGTCACCGATGCATAACATCGAAATGCTCAGCCGAAACGGGCGGTTGTCAAAGAAGCATGAAAATCTACTTCATGGAATGCGGGTGCTTAGAAACAAGGTTGCTCACGAGCAGGACTCAATGCTTTCCATCTCGCAAGAACAGGCGTTGAACTACGCCAGCACGGCCATTGACCTGATAAAACACTTTGAGGGCTACAACCGTGTTGGCTAACCTTACGCTCAAGCGGGACGGCGCAAACGCGCGCCGCCCCTTAGCTTCACGTTAGACCCTTCATAAAAACCTGATCGCGCATGGACATCCAATTTAAAGAGTTCCTTTCCAACCTCTCAGAAGTCGAGTTAATGTCGCGCCAGGTAAAGAGTTCGACCGACAAAGAGTACGAATTAATGGTGAAAAACCATCAATCCCTAATTGAAAACGGGATGGAGCAGCACTCGTCCTCGCTTCACAACATGTTCTTTCGCTCACTCATCAGTGGAGAGCCTATTTTTTATGATCATATGTCCCTTGACTTTGATCGGCGCATTAAGGATTTAATAAATCGGCGCAATAAGCACTACCTCTGGCTACTTGCGGAGGCATTCGAATACTTCGAAGATCTTATAGAGCTCATGTATGCACATATGGGACACAAAGAACCGAGTGCATGGCCATCCAAGGAAACAAAAGGAGAAACAGCTGCATCTTTGGCAACAAAGCCTTTTGACTGGTATCTTCAAAAAGCAGAATCCAACAAAAAACTACACGCGAAGCTTGAGTGCATACGGAAAAGATTTCCTGCCTTGGCCGCCGCCGAAAAATCAAACCACTTTGGAATTGACCTTCGCTTCACGATCTGCCTAATTGAAATGTTGCGCCACATTGTGGTACACAACAATGGCCGAATAAGGGATCTAACGAAATTTATTCAGCGCACATTCGAGCAGGCCGGAATGTCCAACAACGGAAACCATGATCCACAGAAGTTGCAGCAGATTCATAATTTCATAGCAACCGATTCACGGGGGCACCGAGTCGTTATGCTGGAAATCCCTCAATCGGGTACTCCGTTTCATGTTGATCGCCTTGGCGCCATAATAAATTGGCTTCTCGCCTACAGTGACTATATATACCATAGACTTATCCGCCCAACATATTTCCCTTCCCAGCAAGCCTAAACGTGATCGCACAACAACATTACCACCTGCAGTTGCAAAATGGGGTCCAACATGGCGCTCAACCGGAGCGCCATGTTAGGCTAGGAAGCAGAAATTTAACTTTTACTCTGACCCCAGTTATTTGACCCTAGTTATTCCGAACGGGGAGACCGAGACACTTAAGAAGGTCAAGGAAGAACACGAGCGCAAGGAGCAGGCGATGCACCAACTCGTCCTCTATCCTGTCAGCTCCAGATGGCGACTAGCTCGGCAATCTTTGTTGCGATCACCGTCATTGTGTCTTCCGATGTGTCCAGGCCGCTTCGAGAAGCGAGCATGGGGCTGACATCGCGGAGCGCTGTGTACGTCGTACCGTGCACGATAGGCACCAGCCGGTTACCCTGCAGGAGCGTCGAAAGCTCTTTATCTGCAACGCCCTCTTTCGGGAGGTTTGCAAGCAATGCAGGGGTCACCAGGACGAGCCCGATTTTCGAGGCGGCCAGGCCCTTGTCGATCGCGCGCATCATTGGCACGCCAAGGCCAAGGTCCTTCTCGCTGAACCAAATCTTGACACCAGCCGCCTTGAGCAAATCGTGCAGTTCCTTGGCGGCGCCTTGCCGGTCGTCCCAAGCGTGGCAGAGGAAGCAATCTCGAAGATCTGGCTTAGCTGCCGTTTGGATCTCAACAGCCTCACGGACCGGCGTGAGCGACGCCACCTGAGCTGGCGTGTACGAGACGGACGAACCGGCGCGCGACCAGCGCGGCCTTGAACTACCGCTTCCGATTGATCTTCCACCGCCGCTGTGGCTGCTGCCGCTCGACGGGTAGGGCGAACTGTGGCCGCCGTCGTAGCTGCTGCGGTAGCCGCCATAGCGGGAACTGCATGCAGGGCAGTTCGCTCGGGCGGCTGCGGAACTGTGACCTCGAACTGGTGCTGTACATCGTGCCATTACTTCCTCCTTTGTTTGTGACGGCGCTAACGGTATGCACATCAACCACCGCGCGGCGACTCTCTGTGCCTAACAAGTTATTAAGCTGTTAACAGTATATCTACCACCAAACCTAGGCCGCAACAATAAATTTCTGAACGGCAAGGATTTTTCCCTTCCGTATATCCTCCAAACTGCGCCAATAGGTGAAATTGGAGGTCATCATGTTGACCGTTACTGCATCCCTCAGTCAGGCGTTCGAAGCACAGCTTGGTCAGCGCAATGTTCCGGATCGGCAACGCCGCGATTTTTGTAAGTAGCTTTGGTATTTTTTGGATTTTTGAAGCAAACCAAATCATTGGCGGCAATGAGCCAGTTTGCAGTCAGTGATCAAAGACTCTTCTACGGCAGAAATTGGCCGGACTCGGCCATTCGAAGTTAAACCTATTAACTATTGATAACGGATTTTATCAATAGTAACTGGCTGGAATGCGCTCCATCTGTACAGTTTGTATTTATAACCGGATATAAAAAACCGCCGCAGTTTTCACTATGGCGGTTGTCGATTAGATACTTCGTGTCGAACTGATCTAATCAGTTAACGCTAACAGAGCATACAATTAATTGCCACTTTATGCTTCCCAGGCCTAGTCTGTGCTGATGATGATTTTGAGGTGGTAACTTATGTCCTTTTGCGATACCAATTTCATCGCCACAAGCTAAACATCTGTAAATGCCTGGGTCTGGTGTCGGATCGCCTGGCGAGTATGTTTTGTCAAAGTTAGCGTGTTGTGATTGTTTAAGAAGATTTCCATTTTTGTAAAGTGCCATGGTGTTTCCTTATGAAATTTGTTAGATCGTCTGCTATCTGAAGCTAAAACAATTACCCTTTAGGTGGATACGGATCATTTCCGTAGGAGTTTTTTTCACGGATACGCCCATTTTCACCGTGAATCAAAAGCTCTGATTTTTGATTCTGTGCGATACTTCGGGCACGATTTATGGCCTCCTGTTGAGTTGAATGAACTGAAGTGGCTTTGCTATTGCCGGCGCCCTTTACAGCCCAATCGTCACCGTGTGGAATAACGTGTTGATTTTTCTTAGTCATTTTCGTTTCCTATTACTCGATGTTCAAGTTTTTAAGCTTAGAAATACAGCCGGAAAACGGGTAAGCTAATCAGTGTAAACTGCCACGTATTTCAACACTATGTTGATGTACGAGCCGGCACACTTTATAAAATCGTTTGTCACTGATTTAGATGCAGCCCTGGGAAAGCTAAAGTCCAATGCCAGGCTGACGCACCTACAAAAGACTTGGCTAGGATTTTGTTTAACGGGGATGTTACTGACC
>NZ_JAWPOH010000115.1:0-5466 GCF_037671525.1 Methylobacter svalbardensis | reverse complement strand
GATAAGAATCCTGCGGCTAAGCTCAAAGAATTGGCTGGACTTATTGATGAGGTTTTTCAGTTAATGCCTTCTGGAAAACATATGGTTGGGAGGGATTTGGGGCGTTTAGGGCCGACGGTTTCGCTACAGTACCGTGCTGCTGGATAATTTTCCAAGAATCAGGCTGCAAAAAATTTAAAAACTTGAACATCGAGTATAAGGTACTTCTATCCGCGTTGGGTGCATATAGGTTCCGAGTTGAGCGGGTCACTTGAAGTTATGGTAGTCGGCAGTGACAGGGGACCGGTGTTCAGGAGTTACCCCCAACCACAACTTCATTATAATGCCTTTAATAAAAAATAATTATGCTTAAATTTCATCTTACAGACCGGCCCGAGCGGGTTTTTTATCGTCTAAAATTTAGGCAAGCATTGCTGGTGTTTTTATGTCTGAATTGTTGGCAAGTGTTGCGGGTGTTTAAAGCCGGTTAGATCCTGAAAATATACGCATGGGTATTTAGTAAATGCGGTTACATACTGGTTACATGGCGCTACAAATAAAAAAGGCCTTGCAGATATAAATCTGTAAGGCCTTGATTTTATTGGTGGGGTGTCAGGGATTCGAACCCTGGACCTATGGATTAAGAGTCCACTGCTCTACCAACTGAGCTAACACCCCAAGATTCGACAATTCTAAAGGATTTATTCGCTTAATCCAAGAACAAAATTCCTTTTACTCTACTCGTAGCGCTTATTTTATCAGGTCTTCAGTTTAATTTACCCAGTACCGTGGATAATTCCTGACTGAATTCACTCAGGATTTGGTTCAGTGCTTTGACGGTAGACGGGTAGGATGAGTCATTTAATGGATGCTCAATTAAAGTGTGACCATTGCTTAGCAAAGTATGTTTCTTTTCATTCATTATCGACCAGTTGGCTTCAAAATTTACGCTCTGTTCAGGGCGGGTGTCGAATCTGATGATGTCTATGACGATGCGATAATCGACCGTTCCGTAAGCGCTCCAGGGATAAGCCCTGATCAGGTCGTCTGGTTGCAATGTAGCCAGGTTATGGGTTAGCACTTGTGCGACATTATTTTTTAAAGGCGATGCCCATTGATGAAATTCGGCAATTTTTACGCTGTTATCCGGTAACCGGGTGACAATTTGCTTGCGCTCCAATAAGATCGGTATGGATACCGGGCCTATGCCGATCTGGCGTTTTTCTGCTGCTGTCGTTGAGGATGAAGAGGGCTCACTCAACGGTTCTAACACATAAAATTGGGTGGGTGGCGTCGATAGGCATGCAGAGAGCAGGGTGCAGGCCGGTAGTAATATTAACCATTTTGAGCGTTGATTTGCCATAGTTACTGCTCTTGTTTGCCGCGAATTAATGAGTTGGGATTTTGTTCCAGATAATCGGCTAGTTGTTTGACCGAGCTTGCCGCCTGGGTCAGTTCTTGGAGCAATTGATCCAGTTCGTAGTGGGTGGTTGAGCCGGGTTCCAGCGTGCTTAATAGCTGATGTGCCGAAGTCATGGTTTTGTCGGCGGTATCCAGTGTACCTTTAGCGGTCGCCAGCATGCCGGTTGCTGCTTTTGACGTGCTTTGCAACGCTTGCAGGGTTTTATTGGCTTCAGTCGTTAAGTCTTCCAGCGGCAGTTTGGCAACCTTATTCATGATAATGTTGGCCGAATGGGTAAATTGATCCAGCGAGCTGGCGGTGGTGGGGAACTCGGGATAGACGCTTTTATTGTCGCTGAATACAATCTTGCTTTCCGGATGAAAATCGAGATCGACCAGCAGTTGTCCGGTCAGCAGGCTGCCGGTCTGTAATTGTGCGCGCAGGCCTTTATTAATCAGCTGCGTCATAATATCTTTATCGCTGATATGTTTTGGGTTGTTGATTTCTATGATGCGATCCGGTTCCAGTTCCACGGTGACCGGAATATGAATTTCAGCGGTCTTCTTATCCAGCTCCAGGTTGATTTCGGTAACCCTGCCGATAGGGATGCCGCGTATTTGCACCGGCGCGCCTACGGTTAAGCCGCGTACCGAGCCGTTAAAATACATGACGTATTTTAAGGTGTTTTGATAAACAACCTGGGTCGATAGCGTATAGGTATCGTACAGTGGGAAAATGCTGTTTTCAGGGAGGATATTCTCATTCGTGTCTTCCGCAGAAGCGCGAAAGGCAATGCCGCCGCTTAATAAGGAAATCAACGGCCCGGTTCTGACTTTAAAACCATCGGCACTGGCGGATAAATCGACGCCGCTGTCTATCCAGAAACGGGTGTTTTTCCTGACGAACTGGTCGTAGGGTTTGTTGATAAAAATGGTCAAGCGTATCGCATCCGCTTCGTCAGATAGCTTGTGACTGAGGACTTCGCCTACGGTTATGCCGTGGAAATTGATCGGGGTTCCCGGCTTCATAGAACCCAGGTTATTGGTTTCCAGAATGAAGTGCGACCCTTCGGCGTTGTTTTTTAACAAGGGCGGGGTGGTCAGCCCGGTAAAGTGATCTTCTTTGGTGCCATCGCCCGGTTTGATGGCGATATAAGGCCCCGAGAGCAGTGTGCCCAGCCCGGAAATTCCACCCAAGCCCACTTGAGGCCGCACCACCCAGAAGCTGGTATTTTTGTTCAAATAACCGGCCGCAGTGCTGTTCATTTGCGCGGTAATCAGAATGGTTTTTAAATCGTCACTGATGGAGATCGCGGTGACTTTGCCGATTTCCACATTCAGGTATCTAATCTTGGTTTTATCAACTTCCAGACCTTCTGCGGTAGGAAAGCTGATCGTGATAACCGGGCCTTTTTCATTGTAGGATTTGGCGATTAGCCAGCCGCTGACCAGCAGGGCAATCAAGGGTAAAAACCACACCAGCGGCAATTCGGTTCTTTTATTGATGGTCACGTCTGACGCATCAGGGTCGATAAAGTCATTCATTTTTAGCGCTGGTTATCCCATAGTAATCGTGGATCGAAATTTTTCGCGGCAAACATGGTTAGCACCACGACCGCAGCAAATGCGGTTGCCGCAGGCCCTGCGATAACCTGCGCCACACCGCCCATGTCAACCAAGGACACAAGAATTGAAATCATAAAAATATCCAGCATCGACCAGCGGCCGACAAAAGCGATAATACGGTATAGGATAGTCCATTTTTTTGCCCGGCCTTGCCAGCGATAATGAACGTTGAGTAACAGCAGACTGATCCCCAGCAATTTTAACAAGGGTACCAGAATGCTGGCGACCAGAACCAGCAGGGCTATGGGCACCATGTTGCCGTTAATTAATGCCATAATGCCGCCGATAATGGTGTGCGGTTCGCCGACGCCCAAGCTGGTGATGGTCATGATCGGAAAAATATTGGCCGGAATATACAAACAGAAAGCACTCAACAACAAGGCAGCGGTGCGTTGAAAACTATTGGGTACCCTGGGATGCAGGCGGCCGCCGCATAACCGGCAAAGTCTGTTTTTGCCAGCCTGTCTTGATAAACAGCCGCAATCATGACAACGGATAAAACCCTGAGACAGAGCAGTCTTTTTGGCTTTCATTTTCTTAATTGCCCGATTTGCCGCCAGAACAAAACCTTATCCAGACTGCTCGTCAGCATGCCGGTTATGATCAGCAAGGCCACGAATGCGTAGAGCCCAAAACCGAATTTAAGTTCAGACGTGGCGGAAAGTTTAACGCAGGCGACAATAATGCCCAGCATATAAACTTCCAGCATCGCCCATTCATCGAGGTGTTGCAGCCAGCGCATCCAATGCGTCAGATGTCGGCTCGGTTTATTGAAATAAAGATGCGCGCTGATCAGCAAGGATAAAATAATATTCAGCAATGGAAATACAATGCTGGATAAAAACACCAATATCGCAACCCCCCACAGCTGTTCTTCAAATAACGCAACCACGCCCGACCACAAAGTGCCGTCTTTAGTATTGCCGAGCATTTTAATACCGACCAACGGCATCAAATTGGCCGGGAAAATCAAGATCAACCCGGCAACAGACAGCGCAAAAGTGCGCTCGACGCTTTGTTTGCGCGGACGTTGCAGCAGATAGCCGCAACGCGGGCAGTGCACTTTGTCACCGACCACAGGCATGGCGGGGTTAAGCAATAGATCACACTCGGGGCAGGCGGTGAAGTTTGTTTGGTTCATGTTGCGGGGTTAATGTTCAGGATGTGCGGGGTATTATCCTCGCCAATACGCCTGTTGTCATTTTGGGCTTTAGGGGCTTAAATGAAAGGCTTGTCGCTCTATCTGTTCCGTTGGCCTACGCCCTGGAACAGATTTGCATTAACCCGAAGGGCGTCAGACAGGATGATAGTCTGCGTGATCCGACCTAGTGCGCAGAGAATCCCTGCCGGAATGACGACGATGTCGATTGCGTCGACCAAGTACAGCCGACAATTTCCATTCCCCGGTTGCAATAGTGCGGAACTGTCGATAAAGTTCTACTCATTATTTCAATCTAATTCCATGTATTCACCAGGGGTATACACATGAAAACCCATTTTTACGGTCTGGGCTTGTTAGCCGCATTGTTTTGTCTGTCGGCATCGGCGGCCGAGTTTAACCGGGCATCTGTACAACACAAGCTTGCCAAGGCGGATAAGAGCCACCCCGCACAGTTGCGCCGAAAAGATCTTACCGGACTGGATTTATCCGGCCTGGATTTCAGGAACGCCGACCTGTGGGGTTCGGATTTGCGTAACGCCAATTTAAGCAACAGCGATTTATCCGGCCTGAATCTGGATTTAACGGTGATGTCCAAAATCAACCTTTCCGGCGCTAATCTGTCCAATACCAGCATTTTCGGCGTACACATGGGCGGCGCTAATTTGAGCAACGCCAATCTGACCGGCAGCCGGTTTATTGCCAATCTGGATCGATCCAACCTTAGCCATGCCAATCTGTCCCACGCCAATTGGGGCGTCGATATGAAGAATCAACCTATGGGTTTAATGCGGGTCAGCTTGAATAATGCCAATTTATCGGGCGCCAATCTGTCTAATGCCAACCTTAATCGCGCGTTGATGCGCCATGCCAATCTTTCCGGGAGTGTGCTGAAAAACACGGTGTTATTTGGCGTTGATCTTTCCGGAGCCGATTTGACCGATGCCGATTTATCGGGAGCGGATTTGTCCGAAAGCAAATTGGAGGATGCCGATTTTACCGGCGCTAACCTGGCAGGTACCCGGTTTGGCGGTATCAAGGATAAATCGGTTTTGAAAGGCTTGACTTCCAGTAAAAATCTTGAAGCGGCTATTTTTGAGTGACGAAATAGAGGTAAGAAGCAAAAAGGGTGGCCGATCGGTTGCCCTTACACGATACCTGAATCATCATCCATCGCTGCGAGACAGGAGTCGAGTAGTCCCCAGAAGCGATAGTGCATGTGTTTTCACGAAGCGTCTTTTTGCGTAGTGAAAATACAGGCTTTCCGACATCGCGTCGAGTCATTGGAGAGCATGTGAGCT
>NZ_JAWPOH010000114.1:0-5537 GCF_037671525.1 Methylobacter svalbardensis | reverse complement strand
GAGATGTGGGAGAAATCAAGCATCCCCTATACCGTACGCAAGAAACGCAAAGCTTTTTTCAATAATATTGAAAGCCAAAAATCGGGGAATGTTTAGCTTGCGAAAAAGGGCTGATTTCGACAGCCTACGATAGCACTCAATAATTTCTTCGGTTTGCAGCCATGCCCCACGATTCATATCCGCGGCCTGGGGCAGAATATTGGTCATTGTGTTTGTAGCTTTTATGGCTTCGTCTGATGCGTCCAAATGATTTGCTGGAACTTGATGGCTGCGATCGTAACCTTGACCATAGGCATTGGCAGTTGTTTGTTGACACTCGGCTGGAACATTCTGATCAAGAAAGAACTTGTCATACCGTTTGGCGTTGCCATTATCGTGTTGTGCCACATACTGGAATTTTATTGCCCCATGTTTTGAACAATCCAGCCAGACTGTGAAGCCGGGGTAATCGAGTTTTAAGATATTTCCGGATCGTGTAATCTCGGTATTGCTTTGAGCAATAGGCGCTGAATATGAAGATGCTGAGCTTGAATTAGGCTTTGATTGCTTCTGATCACCACTAATATAACTGGAACAGTCCTTAACGGATTTGCTAACACTACCATCATTGCAGACAAACTGGGAGCCGTCACAATGTGATATTCCTGATTTTTTGCCGGAACACGGTGCCGCTGCCAAACTGGTCAAAGGCAGTAGTAATAGAGCCATCAGTATAATTTTGTTCATTTATTTGAGTAACTTGATGAATGAAAGTAAGCCCAGTAAAGCAACTGGATACATTGGCAGTATTATAAGTAAAGTATAACGAAAATCATTTAATATTCAATTATATAGCGAACTAATGCACGCCATTCTGTTAAAATATTCGATTATTAAGGGAGTTGCAGATGGTCAAATCAGAGTTGGTGCGAGTATTAAGTGACAAGTTGCCTGAATTTCAGACAAGAGATGTTGAGTTGGCTCTAAACTGCATGCTTGATCAGATGAATACTGCATTGGAAAATGGCGAACGTATTGAGATTCGTGGCTTTGGCAGCTTTGATTTGAGGCATCAACAGGCTCGGCTTTCGCGTAATCCAAAAACTGGCGAACCCGTAAACTTGGCAGCAAAGGTCAGGCTTCATTTTAAGCCAGGCAAGGAACTCAAGGATCGTGTTGATGCCGCGCGTAACAAATGCCGGATTACAGAATAATGAAGTAGGATACATGATTGCTTGGTTAATATTCGATCGGCCAATAAGTCAGTGGCTTAATCTTTAATCAAGTATTCTTCTTTATGGGGTACGACAACGATTCCTTCATTTTTGGGCCATAAGGAATTTCAGTGTCTAATCACCTGCATATTCTTCCTCAAATATGCCAATGTTTATGGTTTAAACCAGTCGCTCTTCCTGATCCGAATGAGTCACTTGAATTTACTCAAAAGCGGTTATTCATACTGAATAAATTAAGGGTAGTCGACCGACAAAAATCGACCCATAGCTGCGGTCAAAACTGTTTTAAATCCTTTAAATGAACGGTCGACCAAACATTAGACAGTCCGCATCCTTATTGTCTAATATTGTTTTAACCTATTTTAATAGAATGTTCGTTAATATCTATAATTGACGCAAATAAACGCTGATACCACGCAATTTTTGCAAGGTGTTCTGAGCCATACCCGCCCGTAGCTCGGATTAATTCATTATGACAAATACAGTTTAGGACATGTAAAACTGGAGGCTCTTCGGTCTCAATATCTAAACGTTCCGAAGTCCATTCGGCTAACTTTTCTGTGTCTTTAGTAGTAGATGTTGTAATTTTTTTTTCTAAGACAATAAATCGCTTAGCTAAGTCGTTATGAAGACGGGCTTGCCGAACTGAACCAACAACCAAATTAATAGATGATAAAATAGTAACGGCAGCTGCTGCAGTGAGAGCTATATCTTGTGATTGAGCTTTTAAAATACCGTAAACTGTTGCTGACCCCATAACGACAGATATGGCGTTTACAATTAAATTGAAACGATCATAAAAACTACGTCGTCTAATGTGATATCGAATTGAGCGACGAACATCAAATAGTAATTTATGAATATTTTCTTCTATATCCATCATAATTATTTTAATAAATTTTTTAGAGTCACTTTTTTGGAATAGGCGGTGACGGTAATGTATTCATCACCGTTGTAACTACAGAACCAGCGCGCCCCCTTGCACTATCAAATGTAGGAGTCGATTTGTTTCCAGAAGAACGTTCTTTAAGATCTTCAGTAGAATAATTTTCATTAATTTTGCTTGATTCAGATTTGTTTTTTTTATTAGTCATGGTTTTCTATGATTGTTAAATTAAATGATTACTATCAAATACTAATAAAACTTTACAGTATTTACTTAACGTAAGCAATATACAGAATAGCATCCCACCCACTTTCGGTTCAGATACATTAGGCAAAATGAAGATTTTTAAAACAGCATTATAGGTTTTATGCAGCTTACAGCGGCTTTAAATACTACGACATTAGACAAAACGATATGACGGTCTGCAATTGGCCTAACTGAGACCGCCAGTGTTAGGTTCAATCCAAACAAATATTTTGAAACTGTCAAATCAAGTTCAGAGTTTTACAATTTATGATCATCGCATTAAAAGAACCATCCTTTGAGCTTTATACAGCGTACTTGGCGATTAATAAGGAAATTGTAAAGTTTTTTATACGGGTTTATATTTTCTTTCACCGTTGGGGGTAATAACGATGGTTCCCCATGTATGATCTATTCCTTGGCATGTTTTACATTCTACTTGTTCAAGTAATAGCGTATAAACGCCTGAGGACGTTACATGAAACCAATTTAAAAAAGTACTGCTCCTGTTATCAATCGCAATACTACAGCCTATGTATTCACCTTCAGCGATATTTTCATAACTTCTTTCCTTTTTTCCATCAAGCGTTAAGAAGTTAATAGCTTTATTTTCTTCTATTTTTTCACAAATTAATTGATTGTATGAATCATTTTTTATGGTTACGCTGACTCTTGGTGCTTTTAATTCGTTGAAACTTTGATTATTTTGACTCTTTTCTGAAATTTTTATATTTTTAGGTAATCCGGTGCTATTTCGTTCTGTTAAGTAGCTATATCCTGCATAAGTTATGCCGTTTGCTAATAAAACGCCGATTACAATACAAAATATTAATTTAGTTTCGTTCATGCCATATCCATCACGTTAAGTAAAAAACTTACATTTGTAGTTAACAGCTTACATTAGTGGCTTTAGTGCTGCTTCCGGCCTTTTCATCGGTTCATGTTTTAACCGTCCTCCATTGGAAAACGGCGTTTAAATTTTCCAATAGCTGGACCAGCGGGGGCATTTGAACATGAAATTACGGTTTCGATTCAAATTTGTTCATTATCAATAAGATACCGTATTAGAGCTGGCACATAAAACAACGAAAATATTGTTTCTCATGGAAGCATAAGTCTTTGTTTTTAATAAATCGCCTTGTCTCATTTACTCAAATCGTATGTTTCTGTGTAAATGCTCCCGCTAGTCCAGAAAGGCGTCTAAACAAAAAGCTATCAATATTTCATATCGATGCGCAGATATGAATGCCACCGTATCAAGTCATTACTAAAAAGGTTTTACAAGGCGACTTTACGCATTTACGAAGGAATTCTTACACCTAGCCTAAACCTTTCATTTTGACCAATTAAACCCTTGCGCTCTATTCGACAAAACAGTAAACGTATCCTGAATCTCCTCTTCCTCGTGTTCAATTATTCGTTTCGCTGTTGGGAACTGCACCAAAAAAATAGCTAAATCAAAATTATCAGAAATAATTACGGATTCCTCAGCTTCCATTTCTGAATGCCAAATACCTTGCGAGACTCGGCAACTTTGATTTACTCGTTTTGTGCCAACATGATTTAATCGATCAAGCGCAGATTGTGGGACTGGCGTACCTGGTCGCAAATAAGTACCCCGTTTGCTTGCTAGTTTGCTTGGATAAGACCAACAAATAAAATGATCACGAGCCACTACCAATAATGCGGCTTTTTCAGTGAATTCCAGCCACTTTAGCGCAGTGGCGGTAAATGAGGTTCCATAACGTTCAGCACAGTGCCTTAACAAGTCAAGAGTAACAGCTTGTCCTTGGATTTGTTTTCTAAAATCATTTATGGGCATCAATAAATAAGACGCAAAATTGTTCGCTTCCGATTCAAGTTTTTTCGATTCTGTACTTTCATAGTCCAGCATATCACCTTGACCGCACTGAAATTTTTCACGCAATTTTCGATGCAAAAGATAGTGTCCAAACTCATGCCCAAGGGTAAAATTGATTCGTCCTGGAACAGTGACAGTATCATCATAAGAAATGCACCAGTCACCCTTCTTTCGCTTAGATAGCATTCCATCAATACCAGTAATTCCGTGCGCTTTAATAATTCCTACAGGTTCATCTGGAAATCTCGTTTTAGTCACTTCGGGAGCAATTTGTTTAACATCAACAGGGAAATTTTGACCGCACACCATCCAAAGTTTGGATAACTCAATTCCCCAAGCTGAAGGTGTTTTTGGATTACTCATCATCGTCAATTGCATTTAAAAATTTCTCAAGATGCGCTCTTTTGGTTGCATCAAGCTGAGTGATACGGCGAAAAAACACTTGGTTTACGTCCGATTCTGTCAATGTCAGTTTTTCGTCATCCAAAAGAAACTCTACGGTAACTCCGAACACGTCTGCAATCTTAGAAATTTTTTCGGCTGAAGGTCTCACAACTGGGCGATTCTCCAACTCCCAGATGTAACTTTTACTTGAACCTGTTTTCTCGGCAAGCTCATCAAGCGTAAGCTTTAAACGCTTACGTTCTGCACGTATTTTTTCCCCCAATAACGTGGCCATAGGGTAACTCCTTATAAAATAAGTTCAGAGTAGCAGTATTTTTTGTACTTATCAACAGAATACTGTATGGTGTTACTTGTAATACTTCTATACCGAACTTTTTAGTAAAAACGCATATTTATTAAAGGAACACACAACATGGCATTTGAAATTAACGGTTTAAAAGAGCTTCAAAATAAGCTTAAGGCAATTGATGGTCAGCAAAGTGTTCCCCTTACGGAAATGCTTACGCCATCTTTCATAGCTTTCTGTTCAAGCTTCACTTCCGTGGAAAAGCTTTTTGAGGCAAGCGGATTTAAAGTCAACAACGATGAAGACTTTAAAGCTATTCCTGATATTGAGTGGGATTCATTTATCGGTAACAACACCAGTTACCCTAATTGGTCTGAAATGCTTAAAGCTGCTGGTACTCAATGGACTATAGCCAAACTAGGGCTATCTTCTTAACTGAAATCTAATACTCGATGTTCAAGTTTTTAAATTTTTTGCAGCCTGATTCTTGGAAAATTATCCAGCAGCACGGTACTGTAGCGAAACCGTCGGCCCTAAACGCCCCAAATCCCTCCCAACCATATGTTTTCCAGAAGGCATTAACTGAAAAACCTCATCAATAAGTCCAGCCAATTCTTTGAGCTTAGCCGCAGGATTCTTATC
>NZ_JAWPOH010000113.1:0-5595 GCF_037671525.1 Methylobacter svalbardensis | reverse complement strand
GTGACATTCAGGTCGTGATGCAGGTTGCGCAGCCATTGGCGCAAATCCTTGCGCACACTGGCATCGAGCGCGCCGAACGGTTCATCCAGCAATAATACCGAGGGCTCCACGGCCAAGGCGCGAGCCAAAATGAAGGAATCGTTGTCGTAGCCTACTTGACTTCCCTAATGGCTTAAGCTGTTGGTAGAGTGAAATAAAAAGTGGTGCCTTTTCCAAATTCGCTATTGAAACGCAAAGTACCCTCGTGGGCTTCGATCAGTGAGCGACTGATGGATAGCCCCATGCCCATGCCATCTGCCTTAGTGGTGTAAAAAGGCGTCGATATTTTTTGTTGTTGGTCTTCATTAAGCCCAGATCCATTGTCCTTCACTCGGATCTCTATGTCATTATTGGGAGTCAATCGGCTATGGATTGTTAACTGGCGTTGTTGTTCTGCAGGTAAGTTTTGAACGGCATCAACGCTATTTCGGATCAGGTTTATGAGGACCTGTTCAATTTGAATATGATCGACATAGACAGGCAGCAGGTTGTTTTCCAGTTCAAGCGTTAGTTCTATGCTGTTTTGTTTAAGGTCGGCAATACACAGGCTAACAGCGTCATGAAGTAAACTATTAATGTCGGCGCTTGCTCGATGTTTTACATGAGATTTAACAAACTCCCTCATGCGTTGAATGATCTGTCCCGCTCTTAAAGACTGTTGCTGAGTTTTGGATAAAATTTCGGTGAGCTTTGCCAGATCAGGGTTTTCAGCTTTAATCAGGTTTAAACTGACTTGCGTATAGCTGGAAATTGCAGCCAGAGGTTGGTTGACCTCATGAGCAATGCCTGAAGCCATTTCACCCATCAGCCCAAGACGAGTGACATGGGCGAGTTCGTCCAGATGTTTTTTGTCTTGCTGCTCCCGGTGTTTGCGCAAACTCACATCACGTACAATAGTTGTAAAATAGTGCGCATCATTGACTGTAAACTCTGCGATGGACAGATCCAGGGGCACCACAGAACCGTTTTTGTGAATGCCCTCAATCTCCCGGATTTGGCCGACATAATTTTCTGCATACGGCAAGTTGCAATCATTCAGTGCTCTTGGCGATGACTGCATGAGTTTATTAAAATTGCAGCCAATCAGCTCTTCCGGTTTATAGCCGAAAATAGATTCTACTGCGGCATTAGCGGATACGATGATGTCGGACATGTTAATAGTGATAATGCCTTCCACGGCCGCATTAAAAATGGAGTTGAGTTTAGCGGTCCGTTCCAGCACCGTTTGTTCCAACCCTTGGTTGGAATGTTCGATTTTTTTGTACAACAACCGCACTTCCAGCATGTTATGGATACGCGTCTGTATTTCGACCAGATCAAAAGGTTTGCTGATAAAATCTTTCGCGCCGGAGGCAAGTGCACGCAGCTTTTGGCTCGGTTGGGCCGTGATCACAAGTACCGGAAGGTACCCATTCCTTTCTATTTTCTTAAGGCCTTCCATCACCTGAAAGCCATCCATGCCGGGCATCAGCAGATCGAGCAAGATCAGGTCGTAGCGGTTTTTTTTGTGTAGCGGATAAACCTTATTGGGATCATTGGTCGACGTAATGCACGCATAGCCGACATCACGCAGCATTTCCTCCAGCAGAAGCACATTGGATTGCTGATCGTCAACGATCAGAATGCTGGCGTTAAGGATTTCTTGTTCGCTAATCATCGTATTTGTTCTTTTTATTCGTGTCGTCCAATCCCGTTTCAGAAAATTTCAGTGCACCGTCCAAGGCGTCCATAAATTCATTGACCTTGATGGGTTTGGTGAGATACCTGAAGAATCCAGCCTCCAGCCCCTTCTCGATATCGCGTGGCATGGCATTGGCGCTGATGGCAACTACCGGGATGTGCGCCGTTGCCGGATCTTCACGCAGGAGTTCCAGCGCTTGGAAACCGCTGAGGCCGGGCAGATTGATGTCCATCAGGATCACATCCGGAAGATGGGTATACGCCAGCGCTATGCCTTGTTTGCCATCGCGCGCGCTCAGCATGTGTATATGTGGGTGGCCCTCAATGATTTGCTCGACCAGCATCAGGTTGGCCGGATTGTCTTCCACATAGAGCAGAGTGCGCGGCGTCGCGTTTTCCTGGGTTTGCAGTGCAAGTTCTGCGGGCGGTGTATTTTCAGCGAAAAATTGTGGCGTAAGGTCCCGGATCAGTTCGATCCAGAATTCGCAGCCCACTCCGACAGTGCTTTCCACGCCGATGGTGCCTCCCATCAGTTCGATCAGTTGCTTGGTTACCACCAGGCCGATGCCCGTGCCTTCCTCGCCGCTAGACTCTCGCCCGAGACGATTGAACGGCTGAAAGAGCTGTGCCAGTTTTTCCGGAGCCAATCCCTCACCGCTGTCTTTGACGCTGATGCGTAGGCGTTCAGGCGTGCTCTCGGTGCATTTCACCTCGACCGTTCCATGCTCGCGGTTATATTTGATCGCATTGGAAAGCAGGTTGATCAGAACCTGCTTTACCCGGGTTCGATCGGCACTGACAAACCAGGTTTTGTCGAATGGAAGAAAGGTCAGTTTGATGTCATGCTGTTGCGCCTGCGGTTCGATCATGGCCTGGCATTCAAGGATGACATCGATCAGCGCCACCGGTTCTGACGACATCGATATCTTGCCGGACTCGATCAACGCGAGATCGAGGATTTCGTTAATCAGCTCCAGCAGATACCATCCTGCTTTGACAATCTGGTGCAGCCTTACAGCCTGGGTGGCCGTTGGCGGCGGAGAACCAGCCTCCAACAATTGGGCGAAGCCGAGGATGGCGTTCAGGGGTGTGCGCAATTCATGGCTCATGCTGGAAAGGAAATCCGATTTGGCGTGGTTGGCTTTTTCCGCCACAGACTTGGCGTTCTCCAGTTCCTGATCCAGGCGTTTGCGTTCAGTGACGTCGCGCGCTGCGGCGAACACGCCCTGTAGCTTCCTGTCCCGATCGTAGAAGGTGGTCGCGTTGAAGGACACCACCGTTTCCTTACCGTCCCTGGCGCGCGCGGTGAGCTCGTAGTTGGTGACCTTCTTTTCGCTCAGCACCAGTTTGATGCTCGCCTCGGCCCGCTCCGGATCGGTGAAGTTATTCTTGAACGGTGCACCGATCAGCTCGTCGCGCGTGCAGCTGGTAAGTACCTCCATCTGCTTGTTGACATCGGAAATGATGCCGGACAGATCGGTGGTCATGATCGCATCGATGTTGGATTCGATCAGTGACCGGGTGTAGAACTGCTGATCGCGCAGGCGCTGATCGAGCTTCTTCTGCTCTTCTTCGATCTGCTTGCGCGCAGTATTGTCGGTGCCAATTAATAAGTAGCCGATAATTGCATTCTGAGCGTCGCGTAGCGCCGTGACCGATACGACCGCCGGAAAGCGACTGCCGTCTTTGCGAATATAAGTCAAATCGTAGATATCCTCGATGCCGCGCGAGGCTTTGAACACCAGGGCCTCGAAGCCCGGCATAATCGGGGTGTCGAGTTCGGCACTCAACGCCTTGGCCCGCGCAATCACTTCCTGCGGATCGGAAATATCGGCTGGCGTGACCTTGTTCATCACTTCAGCGGCCGAGTAGCCCAGCATCCGTTCCGCGCCGACGTTGAAAATCTGAATCACGCCCTCCGCGTCGGTGGCGATACTTGAGAAGTTGGCGCTGTTGAAAATCGCGCTCTGTAGGGCACCCGCCTTGATCTCAGTGCCGATCAACAGGTAGCCGATGATGGTGTTTTGATCGTCGCGTAGCGCCGTGACCGACACGACCGCCGGAAAGCGACTGCCGTCCTTGCGAATATAGGTCAACTCGTAAATATCTTCGATGCCGCGTGAGGCCTTGAACACCAAGGCCTCGAAGCCCGGCTCAATCGGGGTATCCAATTCCAGGCTCAGGGCCGTTGCCCGCGCGATCACTTCCTGCGGATCGGAAATTTCAGCCGGGGTGATCTTGTTCATCACTTCGGCGGCGGTGTAGCCCAGCATCCGTTCCGCGCCGACGTTGAAGATCTGAATCACGCCCTTCGCGTCGGTGGCGATACTCGAGAATTTGGCGCTGTTGAAAATCGCGCCCTGCAAAGCCCCCGCCTTGACCAGCGCCTCTTCCGCCAGCTTCCGCGCGGTAATCTCGGTCGCCACACCCAGCAGTTTGTTACAACTATTATCGTCGTCAATCAGCGGAATCTTGATCGTGCTGTACCAGTGTACTGAGCCATCGGCATGGGTAAGTTTTTCCTCCGGGATGAGTTTGGATGCGCAGTTGTTTATGACATCAAGGCCATCTTGATAGAAGTCAGCTACTTCGTCAGCGTCGAGATTGAAGTTCTCGTCTGTCAACCCGGTCAAATTTTCAGGGCTTGTGCCATAGCACTGGGCCAAAGCCGCATTACCTAACAGGAATTGCCCCTCCCGATTTTTGACAAAAATCATACTGGGTACCGCATCGATGACTTGTCTGAGGAAGGTCCGTTCATGTTGTAATGCTTCCTGGGTGCTTTTGATATCGGTAATATCTTCAGTTGTCCCGAAACCGCCGAGCAGCGATCCATGCTCGCCAAATTCGAGCTCAGCCAGTTCACGTACCCATTTGACCTTCTGGCCTACTATAATCCGGTGTTCAATATCGTAGGACTTGCCGGTAAGGGCATCTTTCCATGCCGCATCGACTAATTGCCGGTCTGCCGGGTGGACACTATCAAGAAATGATTGATACGTTAAAGGTGTGCCTTTAGGTATGCCAAAGATTCGAAAATTTTCGTCAGACCATGCCAATATATTATTGTGGGCGTCTATGCGCCAGCTGCCGACATGAACGACTGCCTGGGCATATTTAAGATCCATCTTGCTCTTATACAAAGCCGCTTCTTCCTTCTGACTCTTCTGCAAAGCCTCTTCGATTTTCTTGTGTTTGGTGATGTCGGTGAGCGTGATACGAATCATAGGAGCCTTGTCGTCGGTTGCAACGAGTAGGCAGCTAAGCAGGGCATCAAATACAACATTGTTACTGCGCTGAAGTATCAGTTCGTAATCATGTACTTTTCCTTCGTGCTGTATCACACGCCTAAACAAACGGTGCCAGCGGTCGCCATCTTGGGGCGCGACTAAGGCAGCGAAACGATGGTTAATCAGTTTATTGCGGTCCACTCCGAGGAGCGTGGCGCCGGTGAGGTTGATTTCGGTGATCAGGCCTTCGCGTGTGAGGGTGAGATAACCCACCGGGGCGAATTCATAGAGGTTTACATAGCGATCTCGGGATTCTTCCAGAGCGATATGGGTGCGCCGCAATTCCTCATTCTGCATTTCCAGTTCAATTTGATGGACATGAAGTTCGTGTAGTAGCTCATCGGTAGAGAGAGTCGATACTTCAATTAGCGGTGTATGAGCAAGTTGCGCCTCAACTTTTGTCCGAAACGGATTTGGATCCATTGGTTTTTTGTTCATGTCGCTATATCTTTTGCCTGTTATAGTTTCTCAGGTAAATAATTTCCAAGCCACTACAGTAAAATTCACGCAGGGATTGCGAAATCTTCACGCATTTTCTTCATGACACACAAAACTTTACTGGCATCTTGCATATACGTCTTGAAAG
>NZ_JAWPOH010000112.1:0-5604 GCF_037671525.1 Methylobacter svalbardensis | reverse complement strand
ATTCGCTAAGTTGAATCAAACGCAAGGCAAAAAAAAACCCAAGTGCAGAGACTTGGGTTTTTAATTTAAGAGCTTGGCAATTCCCTACTTTCGCATGGCAAACTGCCACACTATCATCGGCGCTAAATGGTTTCACTTCCGAGTTCGGGATGGGATCGGGTGGTTCACATTCGCTATGGTCACCAAGCAAACTGGTGTAGTCGGTTTGCACCAACTGTCATGCAACAGGGGTAACACTCGGCGGCTTTTCAGCCTTTTGCCTTGCGTCTTACCTGCTTTTATGGAAATCTGTAACTTCTCTGGTTGGCGATTATCAGCTGTCACTAAGCCTTGCTTAGTTTACAACACCTTCAAACTGATTGGGTGTTATATGGTCAAGCCTCACGGGCAATTAGTACACGTTAGCTTCACACATTACTGCGCTTCCACACCGTGCCTATCAACGTTGTAGTCTTCAACAGCCCTTCAGGGGACTTATAGTCCCAGTGAGATCTCATCTTGGGAGGGGCTTCCCGCTTAGATGCTTTCAGCGGTTATCCTGTCCGAACATAGCTACCCGGCGATGCCACTGGCGTGACAACCGGAACACCAGAGGTTCGTCCACTCCGGTCCTCTCGTACTAGGAGCAGCTTCCCTCAAATCTCAAACGCCCACGGCAGATAGGGACCGAACTGTCTCACGACGTTCTGAACCCAGCTCGCGTACCACTTTAAATGGCGAACAGCCATACCCTTGGGACCTGCTTCAGCCCCAGGATGTGATGAGCCGACATCGAGGTGCCAAACACCGCCGTCGATATGAACTCTTGGGCGGTATCAGCCTGTTATCCCCGGAGTACCTTTTATCCGTTGAGCGATGGCCCTTCCATACAGAACCACCGGATCACTATGACCTACTTTCGTACCTGCTCGACTTGTCCGTCTCGCAGTCAAGCACCCTTATGCCATTGCACTCATCGCCTGATTTCCGACCAGGCTGAGGGTACCTTCGTGCTCCTCCGTTACTCTTTAGGAGGAGACCGCCCCAGTCAAACTACCCACCATACACTGTCCCCAATCCGGATAACGGACCTAGGTTAGAACTTCGAACATACCAGGGTGGTATTTCAAGGTTGGCTCCACAAGAACTGGCGTTCCTGCTTCGAAGCCTCCCACCTATCCTACACAAATAGGTTCAAAGTCCAGTGCAAAGCTATAGTAAAGGTTCACGGGGTCTTTCCGTCTAGCCGCGGGTATACGGCATCTTCACCGCAATTTCAATTTCACTGAGTCTCGGCTGGAGACAGTGTGGCCATCGTTACGCCATTCGTGCAGGTCGGAACTTACCCGACAAGGAATTTCGCTACCTTAGGACCGTTATAGTTACGGCCGCCGTTTACTGGGGCTTCGATCAAGAGCTTCTCCGAAGATGACCCCATCAATTAACCTTCCAGCACCGGGCAGGCGTCACACCCTATACTTCCTCTTTCGAGTTTGCAGAGTGCTATGTTTTTGCTAAACAGTCGCAGCCACCAATTTATTGCAACCCCTTTCAACTCCACGAGTAAATCGCTTCACCTACTTGGGGTGTACCTTCTCCCGAAGTTACGGTACCATTTTGCCTAGTTCCTTCAGCCGAGTTCTCTCAAGCGCCTTAGAATTCTCATCCCATCCACCTGTGTCGGTTTGGGGTACGGCCACTGATAACCTGAAGCTTAGAGGTTTTTCTTGGAAGCATGGCATCAATCACTTCGTCGTTCCTAAGAACAACTCGTCATCACGTCTCAGAATATAGGTTCCCGGATTTGCCTAAGAACCCTCCCTACTCGCTTAAACTGCCTATTCCAACAGACAGCTGACCTAGCCTTCTCCGTCACCCCATCGCAGTTACCACTGGTGCAGGAATATTAACCTGCTTTCCATCGACTACGCCTTTCGGCCTCGCCTTAGGTACCGACTAACCCTGCGTCGATTAGCGTTGCGCAGGAAACCTTGGATTTTCGGCGTGGGGGTTTTTCACCCCCATTATCGTTACTCATGTCAGCATTCGCACTTCTGATACCTCCAGCCCACTTCTCAATGAACCTTCGCAGGCGTACAGAACGCTCCTCTACCGCCACACTAAAAGTGTGACCCGTAGCTTCGGTACTATGCTTAGCCCCGGTAAATCTTCCGCGCAGACCGACTCGACCAGTGAGCTATTACGCTTTCTTTAAAGGATGGCTGCTTCTAAGCCAACCTCCTGGCTGTCTGTGCCTTTCCACATCGTTTCCCACTGAGCATAGATTTTGGGACCTTAGCTGACGGTCTGGGCTGTTTCCCTTTCCACGACGGACCTTATCACCCGCCGTGTGTCTCCCGTGCTCAAACTTGTTGGTATTCGGAGTTTGCATCGGGTTGGTAAGTCGAGATGACCCCCTAGCCGAAACAGTGCTCTACCCCCAACAGTTATACACGAGGCGCTACCTAAATAGCTTTCGAGGAGAACCAGCTATCTCCGAGCTTGATTAGCCTTTCACTCCGATCCACAGCTCATCCCCTCATTTTTCAACATAAGTGGGTTCGGCCCTCCAGTAAGTATTACCCCACCTTCAGCCTGGCCATGGATAGATCGCCCGGTTTCGGGTCTAATCCCAGCGACTAAACGCCCTATTAAGACTCGCTTTCGCTACGCCTCCCCTATTCGGTTAAGCTTGCCACTGAGATTAAGTCGCTGACCCATTATACAAAAGGTACGCAGTCACATAACAAGTATGCTCCCACTGCTTGTACGCATACGGTTTCAGGATCTATTTCACTCCCCTCTCCGGGGTTCTTTTCGCCTTTCCCTCACGGTACTGGTTCACTATCGGTCAGTAAGGAGTATTTAGCCTTGGAGGATGGTCCCCCCATGTTCAGTCAAAGTTTCACGTGCTCCGACCTACTCGTTTTCACTGCACAGCGTTTTCGTGTACGGGGCTATCACCCTGTATCGCCAGACTTTCCAGACTGTTCCACTAACAACTGTACAACTTAAGGGCTAATCCCCGTTCGCTCGCCGCTACTAAGGGAATCTCGGTTGATTTCTTTTCCTCTGGGTACTTAGATGTTTCAGTTCCCCAGGTTCGCTCAATACAGCTATGTATTCACTGTAATGTGACCCACTGATGTGGGCCGGGTTTCCCCATTCGGAAATTTTCGGATCAAAGCTAGTTTGCAAGCTCCCCGAAACTTATCGCATGCTACAACGTCCTTCATCGCCTCTCACTGCCTAGGCATCCACCGTATGCGCTTATTCACTTGACCATATAACCCCAATGAGTCTGCTCTCGCTTCATGTTGCCATGAGTGAAGATTAGATTTTTGTGTGTTATCGATCAGCTTTCTTAATCGCTTTTTTCTGCTTTTGAGAACTCATTCTTATGTTCGTCGATCCAACCTTCCATCGACTCGGTGTCTTCATGTTAATTGCTTAACAAGCTCGACTTCGTTGACTTTCTGTTGTAACCTCAGTTCACTCGAACTCGTTTTAAGTTTCTCCATGGTTTTATTCCATGAAGTTACTTTGTTACAGATTTCCATATTGTTAAAGAGCTATTCATGCATTTATTCATGCACCAATTCTATAAGGTCTCTGCTGATTCTTTTTTAGAATCGAAACGTTATAGAATTGGTGGAGCTAAGCGGGATCGAACCGCTGACCCCCTGCGTGCAAGGCAGGTGCTCTCCCAGCTGAGCTATAGCCCCAGTGTTTGCTGAGTCCCCTAGCCACATCACGTTTGCCATCACGGCAAGGTGGTGGGCCTGGGTGGACTCGAACCACCGACCTCACCCTTATCAGGGGTGCGCTCTAACCAACTGAGCTACAGGCCCTAGGCTCATACTGCGTGTGATCAAAATAATTTGTTGTGGGTACTCATGACAACATTCAGTTGCAATTTGTAAGGAGGTGATCCAGCCCCAGGTTCCCCTAGGGCTACCTTGTTACGACTTCACCCCAGTCATGAATCACAAAGTGGTGAGCGCCCTCCCGAAGGTTAGACTACCCACTTCTTTTGCAACCCACTCCCATGGTGTGACGGGCGGTGTGTACAAGGCCCGGGAACGTATTCACCGCGACATTCTGATTCGCGATTACTAGCGATTCCGACTTCATGGAGTCGAGTTGCAGACTCCAATCCGGACTAGGACCGGCTTTCTGGGATTTGCTTACTTTCGCAAGTTCGCAGCCCTCTGTACCGGCCATTGTAGCACGTGTGTAGCCCTACCCATAAGGGCCATGATGACTTGACGTCGTCCCCACCTTCCTCCGGTTTATCACCGGCAGTCTCCCTAGAGTTCCCGGCATTACCCGCTGGCAACTAAGGACAAGGGTTGCGCTCGTTACGGGACTTAACCCAACATCTCACGACACGAGCTGACGACAGCCATGCAGCACCTGTCTCAGAGCTCCCGAAGGCACTCTACTATCTCTAACAGATTCTCTGGATGTCAAGGGTAGGTAAGGTTCTTCGCGTTGCATCGAATTAAACCACATGCTCCACCGCTTGTGCGGGCCCCCGTCAATTCATTTGAGTTTTAACCTTGCGGCCGTACTCCCCAGGCGGTCGACTTAATGCGTTAGCTGCGCCACTAATCCTGTAAATAGGACCAACGGCTAGTCGACATCGTTTACGGCGTGGACTACCAGGGTATCTAATCCTGTTTGCTACCCACGCTTTCGTACCTCAGCGTCAGTTCTAGTCCAGGGAGTCGCCTTCGCCACTGGTGTTCCTTCAGATATCTACGCATTTCACCGCTACACCTGAAATTCCACTCCCCTCTACTAAACTCTAGTCCGCCAGTTTCAAATGCAGTTCCCAGGTTGAGCCCAGGGCTTTCACATCTGACTTAACGAACCGCCTACGCACGCTTTACGCCCAGTAATTCCGATTAACGCTCGCACCCTCCGTATTACCGCGGCTGCTGGCACGGAGTTAGCCGGTGCTTCTTCTAAAGGTAATGTCAAGAGACAGGGTATTGACCTGCCTGTTTTCCTCCCAATTGAAAGTGCTTTACAACCCTAAGGCCTTCTTCACACACGCGGTATTGCTGGATCAGGCTTGCGCCCATTGTCCAATATTCCCCACTGCTGCCTCCCGTAGGAGTCTGGGCCGTGTCTCAGTCCCAGTGTGGCTGATCGTCCTCTCAGACCAGCTATAGATCGTCGCCTTGGTAGGCCTTTACCCTACCAACTAGCTAATCTAACGCAGGCTCATCTCATAGCGAAAGGTCCGAAGATCCCCTCCTTTCCCCCGTAGGGCGTATGCGGTATTAGCGTGGGTTTCCCCACGTTGTCCCCCACTATGAGGCAGATTCCTACGCGTTACTCACCCGTCCGCCACTCGTCAGCGCCCGAAGGCCTGTTACCGTTCGACTTGCATGTGTTAAGCATACCGCCAGCGTTCAATCTGAGCCATGATCAAACTCTTCAGTTTATATCATTTTGCCACTCAATAAGATGAGTAGCCAATCTTGGCTCGACTACAGATTCAAACGTTTATAATTTCTTATCTACGTAAGTTCTCATGTCGACTATTTATTACAAACGTAAATAGCTCGTCACAAGCACCCACACAAATTATTTTGATCAGATTTTTAAAGAGCG
>NZ_JAWPOH010000111.1:0-5820 GCF_037671525.1 Methylobacter svalbardensis | reverse complement strand
GGTCAGTAACATCCCCGTTAAACAAAATCCTAGCCAAGTCTTTTGTAGGTGCGTCAGCCTGGCATTGGACTTTAGCTTTCCCAGGGCTGCATCTAAATCAGTGACAAACGATTTTATAAAGTGTGCCGGCTCGTACATCAACATAGTGTTGAAATACGTGGCAGTTTACACTGATTAGCTTACCCGTTTTCCGGCTGTATTTCTAAGCTTAAAAACTTGAACATCGAGTTTAAGTCTGCCTTCGTCTTTATCTTTTTGAGATAGCTCTCGAATTACTTGCTGTCCATTAGCTTCTAATTGCTCACGTCCAAATTCAGACCTTTGGTTGTACCGAAATTTTGGTAATCCAAGATCAACCTTATTAGCCTCAAATGCTCCCAGAATTTTGATTAAAGCAGATCCCCGCGCAAAATATCCTACTTTACCAGCTGCTGAGTGTGTTGTACCAGCACGCTGAACTTCTATTAATTTCTGATCTTCTGTAAAATCTGATCTAAAAAGTGGTTGGTCTGCAAAAGCAAAGCCGCCACCCCTTTCAACGATTTTCACATTAAATTCATTTAATAATTTGTGAATACTCTGCCAGGTTGATTTTGCTTTTAACTCTTCTTTTAATGATGGGCCAACCGTTTCAAACATATAGCGCTCAAAAGAAAAAACACCAGCGTGTTTTTCATAATCAAGTGATTGCTGACTAACCCCTCTATTGCGTTCGTTGCGATAAGAAGATTTAACAATATTAGCTTCACCATCAACGTCGTAAGTTACTTCCATTAATCCATTCTGATTGCTCCAGCCTTGCTTAATCTCGACCTCACGGCACGCTGCGTGAAGCCGCTCGTGAGAGTAGTGAATATGAAGCGGCTTAAGGGTTTCGGGATGTACCTTGTTTGCAGCAATATGAATATGCCAATTGTCGGTGTCTCTGTGCAATGCAATCATAGCCTGATGACCACAATCCCCGACGTCAAAGCCAAGTTCTTTTAACGTAATAATGCCCGCCTCCTTAGCTTGCTCAGGTGTTGGTTTTTCATCAGAAGGCCATGTGATAATTCCATGATACCCAGGATAATTACAACGCTTGTTTTGCAATGCTGTTGCAGACATTCCTGCAGCGGCGCTTCCAATGCTTAAGCAATTTATAACCCACACGTTCCCCTGTGTTTTCTCAGCATCACGAATATAATCAGTTAATGCGCGAAAGCTTGACCCTCTACGTAGTTTTTTGGGTTCTTTTCCGGTAGGCAAAATAGCAATCCTTTTTTAATTTTATGATCTATCCATCATTTGATTTAAGTGTATTTATTTTGAGTTCATATCACTAATTTTAATATTCTCAACAAATTTCGTAATTACCGCTAGCGTCACACTTATATCAACAAAAACCTTAGCTGTTTCATTACTGTAATGTGTGCCATTCTTAGAGTAGTTAAAAAGTTCATTTTTAAGTCCTCCTAACTTAGCACCAAGACCGTACAAGGCATATATACAATTAGCATGCTCATTATTTAATATATTTTTCCCTAGCACATTTTTTCTACAATACTCACTTATCGAAATTTTAGAAATCACACCGAGTAAAGCTATTTTATGTTTAATTTCGTCAAGTTCATCTTGATCAACATAGAATTTAATGAACTTATCACGTGGATTATCTGATTTTGTAAATTGATTATTTCTTCGTATTTTGTTTGCCATGTTTTATGATCCAAGACTATATTCTATATATAAATTGAGCGTAGCTGGGGTTTGGGTGGTTTACCCCCAACAAGAAACCGTAAAGAACTATATAAAAATGCGTAAGCATTTTAATATAGTACTGAACGGGGCATCTTGTCACAATTTTTTGACTATAAATAATTAATAACAACATTAAACAGTTGTGTAACCAATAATTTATACAATTGGTAAATGCCAAATTAATCCTATACAACAATTCTAACAGTAAACAAAATTAAACTTAATAGTAAAACAAAAAATAATTTAAATTAAAACATGAGATCAATAAAAAGTGAAAGACTCGTTGAATGTTTTTTTGACGCGAAATTAATCAAACATCATTAAACAGTTCTGAGAAAGCACTATTCACACATTATTAAGACCATTGAATATAAATTAAACCATTAACAATACATGATTAAATATAATCGTAAGTGCGCCTGCTATAGCAAAAAAATATAAAAATAATTTTCACTAAAAATACACTATTAATTCACACTAAATATAAAGTTATAAATTAAAACAAATACATAGAGAAACTGAAGGTAATCTATTTTCTTAACAAAACATTAATTACAAAATAAAACAACAAGAATCAACAAATTAATATCCACGGAGTTTGATTGTCAATAAGTTACTAAGCTATAATTTTAGTAACCAAGATTTACTCAATTATTGTTCGAACAAATACTTAATCATAGTTATGGCTATTATGAAAAAACGCGGCAGCAAAGCAATAACAAATGATATAGAGAATAGATTTGGTTTAATTTTGAAGGAGCTTTCAGAATTAGAGCCTATTCCTAAATCAATAAAGAAAAGCGCAACATCGTTAATAATTGAACATCATGAAGAAATTAAAGCCCTACTTGATAGAGGTTTTTCTGCCGAGCAAATTGTTAAACAACTTTCAAGAATCAATCTGGATTTGTCTCCAGAAACACTTCGAACAGTGATTCGAAATACTGACGATAAAGGAAATAGGATTGCAAAAAAACAGAAGTCAGCATCCAGAAGACATAGAATACCTACAAATTCTTCTTGTACTACTCATCTACATGAAGGTCGATCTACACCAGAAAAGCCTAATGATGATCAAGAAGATAACCAGACTCCGACGACAATAGAGCCTTCAGAAAAACACACAAAACGAAGCCCAATAACAATTGATGAAGATTTATAAATTTAATTCTACAAATAAAGGTAATTTTAATGACCAGTTCAATCTCAATTTTTCATTCTGAAAAGGGTGGCGTCGGCAAGTCAATATGCTGCAAGGCATTTATTTATAAGCTAATGTTTGAAAATAAGAACTTTATAGTGATTGACGCAGACCAGTCGAATGCCGATATTCATAGAGAATTTTTAGGCATAAAGCTGAACATAGACGATGAAAAATCAGATGATATTGAGATACATCAATTTGATCTTGGCGAGCAAAATGGCTGGTGGGATCTATACAACTTAATGAATAAAAACAAAAATAAAAATACGCATATCGTGATTTCCATGCCTGCACAAATTGAATTTTCGATGCTTGAGCAGCGTAAGGAGTTTAAAAAGGCTCTTGATAGCCTTGGCTACAAATTGAATATGATCTGGATGCTCAGCGAAGCAATTGACAGCATTCAACTACTAAAACACACATCCATTAATAACAACGATCTAATCGACAAGTTAATAATCGTAAAAAACGGTTTCTTTGCTGATGAAAATGAGTTTTTAGACTGGCAAAATTCTAATATCCGGAAAGACTTACTGCAGAATGAAAATAATTCAGAAGTCTTTTTACCTGAATTAAACAAGCGACTAAAGCGCGCATTAAAACCAATTAAAAAACCATTTGCTCAGGCTTTAGCGTCTGACCGGCTTGATTTTTCTGAAAGAATGGGACTTGAAGCCTGGCTGGATGATGCAATAACTGCATTTTCATCAATTACTTAAGGTGATCTATGGAAACAACTTGCGATCTAGCCAGTAAAAAATACGACAACATTAATAATATTGAGAAGGCTTATGAAGAAATAATTGATCGAGCTATCACTGATGAAGAAAGAGATAGACTGCATCGCGTTAAAGATGCCCTTAAAATTGGCAGCACGGACACGCTATGGCTCCTATTATTGCAACTGGAACGGTATCAATCGCTATACGATGCAGTACCCGAAAAAATTTCAAGTGTCGTTGACGAATGCATTACCCAGATTAAAGAGGCGACTCAAGATGAAATAAGGCGCGTAGAAATCGATATTGAGAGAAAAGCATTTAAAACTGCTCAGGACTTTACCACTATGGAATATGCCTTACTACACCAAATCAATGAATCAACCGAAAGAATATTATTAGTTCAGCAAAAAGCATTAATTGAAGCTTCAACTAACGCCAAAAAGATAAAGATTTGGTCAACTGTCGGCATCGTCGCGTTAATCCAAATGCTGATCATTATATTGACTAATAGCGTTACCGCCATTATTGCCACTGGTAACTCCACTCTTCCATGGATTAGCATGGGAGAAGGAAATACTAAATCTACCTACATTTACCAGTTAATATGGAATTTTCCGTCTGGATGGGTAATGAGTTTTATGATGGTATTTGGTATTGCCTTTATTATTTACGATAAGTTCATCAATAAAAAAAAGGTTGATTCATAACGCTAAGATTGACCTCGGCCCACCTGTAGACAGAGACATCAAGTCCACATAAATCTAAAGCCACAGACGTACCACGGATTGATCATCGAACTATCTCTTGTCAGCAATACCAAACGCCAAGAATGTAGTTCCGAATACTACGAGCGAACACCCGCCGACCACATCTGCTTTACCCTGTATCAATCATTAACCGCAGCCTGGTCCATCATTGGAGATAGCCTGCCAACAATGAACGCCTAAAATCGTGACCACAACCGACATGACAGGCATTGTATTAGTAATGATGTATCAGACACATATAATGAGATAACCACAAAAATAGGCTGAACGCTCATTAGCAGCAATAAATTCAGTAAATTAAAGGAGATACCGATGTTTAATTCCATTACCCAGCAACAATTAACTTAGCGTATCAAAGCTGAACTGCAAAATATTGACATTAGAGCTGTCACGTACGATTCACGCTCGGAAAGCATGGAATATGCTAGAATTTATTTCAACCATTGCGGAAGCGTAATTCGTTACCCCTTTATTGAAATAATTGATGACTGCCTTATTTCATTAGGCGGTGGATCAATGACTTACGCATTCCAGGGTGATGATTATCTTGATGAATTCGTAGGATTTACAGCTGCAGCACTCAAAGCGCAAGATTTCATTTTCAAAAATCCGCCGTCCATAGAACATTTTTTGAACCGCTACATTATTGCAGATCAGTGCTACGATCAAGATTATTACCTAAGACTCAATCCTAATAAAAATGCATATGACAAATGGCAGACTTTTAATATCTCTGGCCACTTGATGGACAACTACATGTCACTTGCAGCCGTCGAAACAGCAATGAGGAATAGTTTAAATGACTATTACTATTAACTTTTCCATTAAAAATAACGCTGATTTAGAATCAGTGACTTAGTTTATTTGAAGGAGAAATATTGAACTCTTTGGTTCCTATCGTGTCTTATGAAAGCACGTCATCTGGCAGTATTGATTATTTTTAATGTCGAGTGTTAAACACCATGTGGGATGCGCTGAACCTGAAATTCCACACGATCATATATACTTCGTCAGACACTATTTCTGTAGGTCTGATAAGTTATGCCTGGAAAGTACCTGGATCAAAGTCCAGGCGAATTGACTTGATTTTGATCAACTAGTACATCCAAGTCTTGTTTTTCGACCAGAGCCATTAACATTTCAAAATTATTACTTACCCAAAATTCAGCGTCACACATCACTGAATGCAACTCTGTTATATCATTTATAGATCCCATATCTAGATCACCGATTACAACTTGCCCGTCAATTATAGCCCCCTATAGTGGACCCCGAATTCCGGACAATAGTTTAAGCTATGCTCTGTCGAAAAATGAGAAGCAGGAAATGAGCGAAAGCAAACGGAAGATTTTTACAGGGGCTCAAAAAGCCAAAATTGCATTGGAAG
>NZ_JAWPOH010000110.1:0-6303 GCF_037671525.1 Methylobacter svalbardensis | reverse complement strand
GAGATGTGGGAGAAATCAAGCATCCCCTATACCGTACGCAAGAAACGCAAAGCTTTTTTCAATAATATTGAAAGCCAAAAATCGGGGAATGTTTAGCTTGCGAAAAAGGGCTGATTTCGACAGCCTAGGGCTGATCCGACAAAGGCGACACCCAGCGCGCCTCTTCCGCCAGCTTGATGAGCTGGGCGGTGATGTCCTGATCGGCGTTGATCCAGATGACGCCGTTAGGATATTCATCTTGGTAGGCATGGGCGTATTCCACTGCCAACTGGGTTTTGCCCAAGCCGCCCAGACCCTGGAAAGCGGCAGTCTGTCCGATGGAGGTACGCTTGCCGTGACAAAGCTGTTGGCGCACTTGCTCCAGGGCGTCACGGCGACCGACCATTTGTTCGCCTTTGGCGCGGAACGGCACGTAAAACACCGATTTGTCCGGACTGTAATCGGCCACGGCGGCCTCGAGGATGGGCGTCGACTTGATCGCGCTGGCGGCGATGCCAGCCATGTGCCGCAGACAATCCAGCAGCGGTTCGCCAAAATCCTTGAAAAACACCGGCTCAATGGCGGGCGTCGGCGATTTGAAATGGCCTCTTTGCGCTTCCGGCAGCAACACGTAGTGGGGACCAGCCGCGCCTTGGTATACCTCTTCCAGCATCCGCAACTGGTCAGTGAAATCCTCATCCGCCAAGCTAAAACCGATAAATAAAAAACTGTGGCTGGCTAATTGATGGTGCAGGGTTTGGATGGCGGCTTTGTAACGTTTTTCGGTGGAATCGTCAGCATACAGCCGTTGGTAACTGTCGGGCGTCAGGATGATGTTGGCGCTATCGCCGATATGGCCGTGCAAATGCCAGACGGTAGGCTTTTTAACGCCATCACGCAGTAGACTGCATAGCTCTACAGCGGCTTCTATATTCCATTTATCCATATCGTGCGCTTTAGGACAAGCCCAATGCAACACGTTGTCGTAGTTGGTAGTTATGACCAGATTGGAACCCAGTCGCCACGCCAACCGAGCCAGTTCCAGGCTGGCGTCTTGGGCTTCGTCACTGGTTTTGTCGATCTGGCTTTTAAGGAAACCGTACCAGTTGGCACCCAGAGCTTTCCGAGCATACTTCGCAGCATCCAGCAATTCGTCTTTATTGACCAAACTGCGAACCAAGGCTACGTCGTCCGGTTTTTTTTCTTCTTCCAGCCGCTTTGCCGCCGCCATCAGCAATGCTTTCCAACTGGGAAATAGTGGTTTGTCAGACTTGTCCAACACAGTCATGGATACGCCAGCGCCGACAAAGGGGATGACTTTGCCGTGTTTCAGGCTTTCTTCTAGCTGCTGGGGAATGTCCATGTGCCTTCATCGTGATAGGTTGATTCGAGGGAAGCATAACACTTTGCGCGTTAGTTATGTAGGCTGAGTGGTAGACGAGCGCCAGTTTGCCCCGTTCGAAACGTTTTGTGTTGATTAAGAGCTCAGACATCGCAAAAACGTTAAGAACGGGGTTGCAAACCCCGTCCCGCTCAGTTATTGCAAAAACAAAATGGAGCAAGTTGATCCGGTTTAGATTTTTGCTTCATTCGCATGAGGTTCTAAACCAAAATTAAGCTCTCGATTACCTCAAGATAGAATCAAAATCCTTGACGCAACTACAAATACGAGTAGAAGCTATTCAAGTTGATAACATTTGTCGAGCCCATCAGGGAGGTTTCTATCATGATTAACCACGATCCATTTGGTGCGCGTCAACAACTAAAAACCGACAGCGTCGGCTCGGTCTCCTATTATTCCTTGTCCCGACTTGAATCTATCGGCGCTGCCAATGCCTCACGGCTGCCGCATACGATAAAAATCCTGCTTGAGTCTTTATTGCGCAACTGCGACGACGACATCATTACCCAAGAGCATGTCTTAAGCGTCGCCAACTGGCAGCCGCAAGGCGCACGATATGAAATACCTTTCAAACCGGCCCGGGTGATATTGCAGGATTTTACCGGCGTTCCGGCGCTCGTGGATCTGGCCGCGATGCGGGATGCGATGAAGCGACTGGGCGGCGATCCGAAAAAAATCAATCCTTTTATTCCCTGCGACTTGGTGATCGATCACTCGGTGCAGGTCGATTATTTCGGTAAGTCTAACGCCCTGTTATTGAACGAAACCGTCGAATTTGAACGGAACGCCGAACGCTATGAATTCCTTAAATGGGGGCAATCGGCGTTCCGAAATCTTCGCGTGGTGCCGCCTTCTACCGGCATCGTGCATCAGGTGAACCTTGAGTACCTTGCGCCGGTTGTGTTCCATAACAAGGATAAAAACGTCTGTTACCCCGACAGCTGCGTCGGCACCGATTCGCATACGCCGATGATTAACGGCCTGGGCGTGCTGGGCTGGGGCGTCGGCGGTATCGAGGCCGAAGCGGTAATGCTGGACCAGCCGATCTATATGCTGGTTCCCGATGTGGTCGGCATTAAATTGACCGGAATGCTGCCGCCGGGCGTGACCGCTACTGACCTGGTGCTGCGCATTACCGAGCTTTGCCGGAACTTTGGCGTGGTCGGAAAGTTCATTGAGTTTTACGGTTCCGGGCTGACCAATTTGAGTATTCCGGATCGGGCTACGCTCAGTAATATGGCACCTGAACAAGGTTCGACGGTGAGTTTCTTTCCGATCGACGACGAGACCCTCAGCTACATGCGTTTCACCGGACGTCATGCGGATTTGATCGATCTGACCGAACGTTACGCCAAGGAACAGGGGCTTTTTCGCACCGACACTACGCCGGACCCTGAATTTACCCAGGTTATGGAAGTCGATCTCGGCACCATTGAACCCTCGCTGGCAGGCCCAAAGCGTCCTCAAGACCGGATATCGCTCAGTGAAGTCGGGCCGACCTACCGGCAGATGCTGATCGAACCGACAGGTATCAAGGGCATGGGACTGTTCGAGCATGACCTGGAACGCAGCGGCATCGTATCGAGGAATAATGCCGATGAGAAAATCACCCATGGCGCAGTCGTCATCGCGGCGATCACGTCCTGCACCAACACCAGCAACCCATCGGTCATGCTGGCAGCAGGTCTGGTTGCCCAAAAAGCGGTGGAGCGAGGCTTAAAGGTTAAAAATTATGTCAAAACCTCGCTGGCCCCCGGTTCAATGGTGGTAACGGAGTATCTAACGCAGTCGGGGCTGCTTGGCTTTCTGGAACAGCTTGGCTTCTATCTGGTCGGCTATGGCTGCACCACCTGCATCGGCAACTCCGGCCCGCTGGATGAAGCCGTTGAAAAAGCGATAGTGGAAAACGATCTGGTCGTATCGGCGGTATTGTCCGGCAACAGGAATTTCGAAGGCCGCGTGCATCCGCTGACCAAGACCAACTATCTCGCCTCTCCGCCGCTGGTCGTTGCCTATGCGCTGGCGGGGTCAACGGCGCTGGACATTACCCGAGAACCGCTGGGCGAAGGCAAGGATGGCAAACCGGTTTATCTGAAAGACATCTGGCCTACGCCTTGGGAAGTGGCTGAAGCCATCAGGCAGTTTGTAACGCCGGAGATGTTTCGGGAACGTTATGCGGATGTGTTCACCGGCACTAAAGCATGGCAAAAAATTGAAGTTCTCGGCACCGAATTGTATGCATGGGACGAGAATTCGACCTATATCAGGAAACCGCCGTTCTTCGAAGGAGTGACGACAGACCGGCAACAGATTCATTCTCTTACCGGCATGCGGGTGCTGGCGCTGTTTGGTGACTCGGTGACTACCGATCACATTTCACCGGCCGGTCAAATCGCCCCACACTCTCCGGCGGCGTTATACCTTTTAGAGAAAGGCATAGAACAAAAAGACTGGAACAGTTACGGTTCGCGTCGGGGCAACGATCAGGTGATGGCTCGGGGCACTTTTGCTAATATTCGTATCCATAACCTGCTGGTTCCCGACATCGAAGGCAATCTGACGATTTATCATCCGACCGGCGAACGGACAACGTTTTTCGATGCCGCGATGGCGTATAAAAAGGCTGGCATACCGCTGTGCATCCTTGCTGGCAAGGAATACGGTTCCGGCTCATCCCGCGACTGGGCGGCGAAAGGCCCGTTTATGCAGGGTGTAAAAGCGGTTATCGCCGAGAGTTACGAAAGAATTCACCGCAGCAACCTGATCGGCATGGGCATTTTGCCGCTGCAATTTATCAGCGGCGAATCGGCTAAAAGCCTGAAATTAACCGGGACGGAAACATTTGCTATCGACATTTCCGATACAACAGCGCCGCAACAGCAAATTAACGTTTCGGCAATCGCGCCTGATGGAACCGTCACGGCCTTTAAGACTGTAAGCCGCATCGATACGCCGATTGAAATTCAATATTATCGGGATGGCGGCATTCTGCGCACGGTGTTGAAAAAATTGGTGGATTAGGTGATTCCCGAGAAAGAACATCCCATCAAAATCTGATCCGTAGAAAAAAATAAGGTCCACGAAAGCCAAAAGTAGGCGCCTCTAGGCGACACGAAAAGCACGAAAAAGTCGTTTGGGGAATTTTCGTGCTTTTCGTGTTTTTCGTGGACAATGCTTTTGGTGGATTCATTATTTCATAGCCGTCCGCTACGGTGCAGGCGTCGGTTAACCTGCCAATGATAGATTCTGGCGAGCAACGGACGAATCAGCGGCAACCCGATCAGCCAGGCCAGAGGCTTCAACACAGGCACTTTGCTCATCAGCAGGATATACGCATCCATCTCGGAATGAATCCGCTGATTTTCATCCTGAACATGCAGTTCGGTTAGCGCCTTGTGAGGATCGATGCCGATTTTACGCAGTTGCTCTTCCCGGCCGGTGATGTCGATCCAGCAGACGTCTTCGCCCGCTTTACCGGCGAGTTTTTCGTAGGTCGACCTGTCTTTAACGCATTTGGGACAGGCGCCATCGTAATAAACATTAATTTTGGCTTTATCCTGATTCATATTGTTTGCCTCCGGTTGGCGATGGTGATCAGGTTCTTAGAATCTGTATCAGTGGTAATTGCACTTATGAGTTGAATCTAAGCATGTGAACAAAATCAATAGCATCCGTATCACTACCTATATTGCGCTGGTGCGCTGATGCGCTGGTTCCCAAGCTCCAGCTTGGGAACCCAGTCTCGGAAGCTCCAGCTTCCCGAGCAACTCACCACGACCGAATCACCTCAATCAAACCGTCTTGACCGGCATAATTACGCGCACTGGAATAACGCCAATGTTCCGGCTGATCCACGTAGCCCCGCTTTACGGGATTGTGATGAATGTAATCCAGCTTTTGACGCATAACCACCTCAGATTCGATGATTTGCGGATGATTGCCTTCTTCCCAAACCTGATAAGTGGTCTCCTGCTTATGGGCGCGTTTAAAAAACGCCAGCAACTCCAACAGCTTGACCGAGCGGCGTTGTTCCAGATGCGAGATGATTTGCTTCGCCGTGTAGGATTTAAAACGCTGCATGTCATGGCTCAAATTCTCCGAAGCGGCAATAAGATGCAGATGATTTTCAAGGATGACGTAACCATATAATCGAAAGCCTGCGTCCCGCTGTAAAAAACGCCAAGAATCCAGAATGATGTTCACAGTTTCAGGGCGGGTAAACAACGGCAGCCAGTGGTTTATCGTTGCGGTCAGGAAGTGTGGGCACGGGTCGCATTGGACGCGGTAGCGGCTTCTTGGCATGGTTGTGCTCCTTTGTGGTGAGAGTAGACGGGAAGCTGGAGCTTCCACGACTGGGTTCCCAAGCTGGAGCTTGGGAACCAGCGGAAATCCTTATGAGAACTGTCAATGTATCTTGAGGTGTTTAATTCCTGTTAGTCTTCCTTAAGCAATATGCAAAGGGGCACCTCTAAGCGTAATGTTAAGTCTATGAATATAAGAAGTTTTATTGCGTTGTCTCGAGTCCACAAATCAGGTGAGACCGATGCACAGTGTAAAATTGCATGCCGATTAAGTTCTGTCGCCACTTTGTCTTTTCTATAATAAGAATAATAAATACCTGCAAAATCTAAAAATGAGCCTAAGCCAATACCAATAAGTCGCAAATCGGTTTGACTTGCCTCGTCTGCTGACCTCCCTTGCTCTTTAGCAACATCCCAAGCAATATGGCCTGGTTTCATGTCCCTTGAAGTAATTCCAGCTTCAATAAAAGTACGAAGCATTGCGCCTATAGACTTCCAGAAAATTAATTTCCAAAACAGTAAAAAACTCCTTTGAAGATATACTTATTTCTACTGAAAAAACTTAAAGGAGCACTTAAAATCATAACGCTAAGCTTTTCGAATTCAATTGTACAAAAACTG
>NZ_JAWPOH010000109.1:0-6420 GCF_037671525.1 Methylobacter svalbardensis | reverse complement strand
TGAGGTCGTTTTATTCGTATAATCAGTGGCTTATAGGCTAGCATTATACAGTAAAACAAGGCTTCGTTCGACAATAAGTTATTGTTTTTTAATGGGTAAATGAATTATTTGGGGATGCATTGACGTGCATTAAGAGTTGCTAAAAATTTTCGAAATTTTTTCCACTTTCTAAAATTCTTGCTCCTGAAAAACTGGGAAACTTCAGTAAAGCCAATAAATCCGTTTGGTTGACGTTATTCACGCTCCTCATTTTTAACCATTGGCTGCTGCTTTTATCCAGCTTGGGCCGGTCATGCAACACTCTTTTGCTTCTTCCAGTGTGCCAAATGCGCCCCATGATGTAGGCCGATCCCATGCAGGGTTATTCTGCATAAAGGTACGTAACGCACCATAGGAGTTTTTTGCAAACTCTCTCACAGCGCTATTTACCGATGATTTTATGGCTCCCAAATTTTACCTGAGATTTGGCGGTATTTTTGGTGGCAGGATGCCGACAGAATCCTGGAGCTTTTCGTCCGAAAAGTCATATTCGCCCAAGAAATTAAAGTGTCTCCAGGTGGCTATAGAATGGCTGGTCATCGCTTTCAGTAACCGATCTTTGGCTTCTTGGGTCTCTAACCGATTGAGTTTTTGCTCCAAGTACAGATAACTCCAGTAAATAACGGCATTTTTAATCAGCCGGTTGCAAGACTCGGCTATTTCTTGCTCTTCTTTTTCGCCCTGGGTGAACTCCCTTGGGTTACCGACAGCAACTGCACGGGTGAATTTGTTTGCCAGTTCGACCTTGTTGAGTTGTTTTTCAATCGCTTGCCGCAATTCCAGGTCATCAAGATAACGGAGTATGAACACTGATTTGATGATCTGGCCGAACGCCTTCATGGCTTTATAAAGGGCATGTTGCTTGGAATAAGAATTTAATCGGCGGAATATATCGGATGCCGTGACCTCCTTGAGCTTAATCGTGGTAACCAGGCGTAAAAAATCATCCCAGTTCTCTATTATGATCTCTTCGCTGACATATTTATCCGGGGTAATCTTCCAGTCCGCTGGCATCTTGTTTTTGCTGGACTTGAAAATATAGAGGCTTTGTTTTTTAAGGTTCTTGATACGTGGGGCATAAGAAAACCCTAACGGGTGAGTAACCGCAAAAATAACCTCACTGTAGCCATGCGTGTCTGTTGAATGAATATCGCTTTTGACGACATCATTATGCATCAGGCCATCAATAACATAGGCGCTTTCCCGCTCTGCAGCACTGAATACCAGGGAATGCCAGAGTAGACTCCGTTCATCAATAAAGGAATAGGCGCTCACCCCTTGCTCCTTACCGAAATACTTGAAAGAATAGTTGGCATTAAGCGAATCGGTGCGAACTTCGAATTTTTGCCCGTCACTTGAGGTATGAAGCTGGTTTTGTAAACGCCGGTAAACATTCGGCAGTTCCATCTGATCCATAGCTGCCACAATACGGTCATTGGCCGCCTGGATATTTTCTAATGAGAAACACCAGTTAACGGCATGTTCCAGTTCGTTTTCAGTGATATGAGATGATATTTGCGCCATTTTCCGGGTGCCAATTCCGCATCCCAGTCCGATCACACCGGCGTAAAGAGAACGCTGGGAAACTGAGCGGCGAGTATGGCGTTGCTGCCAATGTTGCAGATCATCCAAGAAACCGCAATGCCGGTTAACGGTTGCGAGGACTTCTGTTAACGGCACGTTGCGCCGTTCGGGGAAATACTGTTGGAGCGATTCGCTCTCATGCTCATCAAGCGCGGGTGTCGCAATCCGAAAGCTGCCATTTTCATTAAACTTTAAATGCGGGTTTTTTCCTGTAATGGCATTGTTGTTCGTGGTCTGATATTGTTCATGCAGTTTTTTCTCAAGCCCCTGCAAAACATCTTGTGGATCAGTAAACTCCGTGAGTCCTGCCCGCTCTAACAATATCTCTTTGTCACGATGCCAGCGATCCTTGCTGATCAAATAGTCATCCAGAGGACGATATTTATAGGAGTGCTGAAAGTTTAAACCACCGGACTTGATGCCAGTTGCCGTGTGCATAAATAAAAAGGCTTTATACAGCGAGGGTCGGAATTTTTGGTCATCACCACACAGAATGGCTTTATCTTCTTGCGCCTCAAGGAATGCACTCGGCGCTGTCTGATTAATGACACCATTTTTTGACTTGAAATGCTCGATGGCTTCTTTCAACGCCATGCAGCTGGCATCCGCTTGGAAATTCAGCACTTTGATAATAGGGGATACCCGGTTTTGCAAACGGAGCGAACGTTCTTCCAAAACGCCATAATAATCGCCTTGATTCAGGTTACTCTCAAGGCTTGTTTTCAACTCCGTAAACGCATCTTCTTTTCTGTCTTGCAGCAATGAACGAATTTTATTGAGTTTTTCACTGTCATTAAGCCCGTCATCGTTGGCGAACCGGCTAATTTGCCGCAAAATATCAAAAACATCACTATCGAGTCTTGACAGCAATCCCGATAACGATTGGTTACGCTCTCTCTGCTGTTCGTAACTTTGTTCCTTATGCTCGCGTTGGGCGCTATTTTGAAAGGATTGGACAACGCTAAGAATGACATCGACCAGATTGTCCTGCAACCGGTAGTACTGGTGCGCTATGAACGCGGTGACATGGACGTAACGATCTTCGTCAGAACGCTGATTCAACTGAAATATCTTGGCTTTTATAACACTGCCGGCGTAATAACGGATACCTTCATCGTTGAGGTTCATCGCCGATAACACTGGCGTCAATTCCCGATATAATTCTGCGAGATAATTCAGGTCATTGGCCTTTTCCCTGACCTTGGTGGGTCTCGTGGATTGCGACAAATTTTTCAGCAAGGTTAATTTATAACGCGTCGTTTTTGTGGGCTGATCGCTCCCGGTCTCAGCCTGTACAAAAAGGCTATCAATAAGCGTCTTCATGTCGGGTGTTAAAACATCCTTGACCAGTACCACTAATTCCCGCTGATGCTGGTTTAGGGCTGACAAAATGAGTTCTGTCAGCCGATGATAGCCTGGTATCTGTACCTTATTGCGAATCAGCAAATCAACGCAACGCCAAAAAATCAATTTGGGCTTAAGCTGCGCCCGTGCCATATTGGCAATTTCTAGGCTAATGGTTTTTTCAGTGGACGTATCAAAGCGTTTGAACCCAAAAAATTCCAGGATGAGATGTTCATGCCGCAACCGTGTTGTTTTCGTATAGTTTTTAGCTACAAAACTTTCTTCCGGTAAAGCCAGTTTCCGGGCGATGTATTCAACATCACGTTGATGAAAATCACTGGGGGCAAAAAAGCATTTTGTCGCCTTAAAATAACCGCCCACAACAAAAAAACCAATTCGGCTGGATGGGTTACGGAAATCCTCAGCCAGTGTTCGCAGGGCTATTGGGAAATCAAAAAACTGCTTGCGTTGCACGCTGTCAAACTTAGGCGGCAAATCAAACAACTGTTGCTCAGTTGCACTTAATATTCGCATTCTCGGCATAGGCCTGATCGCACCTAGGAAATTTATCTGATAAATTAGTGGGTTATAGCGTTTTTGTATTGAAAGAAAAACATTCGTAGGCAGAAAAGTCTACTGAACAAAGAATATTTGACTTTTTCAAAAAATAGCATCTAATGAACCCAAGATATGCTTAAGAATTTAAAAAACGATAAGAAAAGCTAAACCTACTGGGAGGTAGGGGCGGAAAGTCGCGTATCCAGAACGGAAAGCCGGACTGCCGAAGTTGACCTGCGTCAAGGTTGCTTTAATGGGGTTCGGCTTTTTGTTGTTTGGCGGATGGGGTTTTCTCGCAGTATGACTATGCTGGTGTAGAAAATAAGACCTCATCTTGTGCCGAATAACGATTAGCCTAATTCTCAAATATGAGAATACGGCTATGACAGTCAAACAAAGTCAAACAAAACGTGGTAATCATTGGCGATGGTTATTAGCGATCATCTTTGGACCGGCGAGGTTTGGCTTAATCCTAGCCCCAGCTTGGGCCGTACTCACGCCCAGTCCTGTCGATACCCAAGTCAAAGTCAAGTTTAGTGCATTTAAGTTCAATAAGCCTTCAAACACCTATGACGGCAAGGCAGAATTCACCAACCGTTCAGCGCAGCCGATCCAGACACCGATTCGACTCGCCATAAAAAACATCAAGTCCAACACCGTGTCATTGGCTAAACCGACTGGCCTTCTGGCAGATGGGTCAGGCTATGTTGAGATGCCCTTAATTGATGGCATTCTATCATCCGGCGCAATAGTCAAAAATACTTCTCTTACATTAAACAAATCCAAACGGTATGCCCATATGGCAGAACCGATTACGGGTTCCGCTGTATGGGAAGCAATACGGGACACCGAACGATTTTACTGGAAAAATCAATGGGGATAGCTCAGGCTCAGTCTTCATTGATTCAAGAATTATCATGCTAGGAAATTACAGCCCAAGTGCATATTAATCAACCGAATATAGGTGGAGTCATGAGATTACTAATTTTTGCATTTTGTTTAATGAACACGGTTTGTTGCTTTGCTGACAGCGCTATAAACCAGCCCATGATGGACTATGTACTCGGTGGATTAAAACAGATGGGTAATCAACTGCAAACTGAACAAAAGGCAGCTAAGGAACGTTACACCCAGACAGTGAATACCTGGGTGGGTTCAGATATTAACGATCTGGTAGTGAGTTGGGGCGCACCTAGCGGACAATTCAACGCGCCGAATGGTGGGGTGATTTATGAGTGGCTCAAAAGCCAATCCATCTTTTATGCGGCTCACGAAAACGAAAGTGCGTTTGGATATTCATATATGATCCCGAGTCAAACGGTAACTGATTGGTACAAGACACAATTTCTCACAAATAGAGCTGGAAAGATTACAGAAACAGGGTGGGAAGGCAATGCATGTTACTAAATTGGAGGGTAGGTTGCATTTTTTTGCAACCTAACGCAATGATGCAGTAAATGTTGGGTTGGAACAGGATCAACCTAACCTATGCTGCTGGCTTTTATGGGGATAAACTCTACTTAACGTTTTACAAGTAAGGAGCAGGAATTATGATAGGTATTCAGGAAAGTCATTCAGATCATTTTCTCACTACAGGGGACATGAAATGACAATTTACACTGGGGTGATCAAGAGTTTAAGCAGTGGTGTGGAAGGATTACAAGGAGGGGGGCTCGGACCGTCGTCCGGGATTTCGTCGAAATCGGAGAAAACAGAATCCGGAATGTCTTGCTTGCAAGCTACCTAGACCAGTTTCTTGTAGTCGGAGAAACAACAACTCTCTCTGGATTCCGTAGGGGGAGCAAGTTCATTGTTGCTGCGCTCAAGAGAAGCAATGGTGAGATTATACACTTGGAGACGAGAGAGGTTATATTTTTGTTCCTAGCCAACACTATTTCGTCCCTGATCGTAATGGTAGTCATAGGCTCCATTGTAGGGGGAATGACCAATCAACCATTCTTGGGGCTGATTGTGTTCTTTGGTGGCTTTTACTTTGGAGACCTGAGTCCAATTCTTTCCTATTTCGCCGCAATACGTAGATTGACCTAGCTAGGACTGCGGCTGTAGGTGTGATTACGGTCGCGGTTTACTTACGACCAATTTATTAAATTAACGGTGTCAGAATAAATGATTTTGTCATTTCTTGGTGGCTTGACTACGGTGGTTACTGCCCCGACAGACGCGTCCGTTTGACCCGTATGTTATGCACAAAAAACCTATATGAGGTTTATATGTACAAGATTATTTTTATACTGCTGTTAATGTTTTTCTTCTCCAATTCTGCTTCTGCCGACAATGGCAATCCAAAGGTTTTAGATATGCTCAAAAAAAATACAATTGTAAATGCCGCTGTAGCGCAAGCTAAGAAATTTTCTGGTGCAAAGACATGTAAATACACTGTCGAATCTAAAGAAGTTGAAGGGTTTGAAAAAGGTTCTACCTTCGATTATTCCGCAGAAATTGCTTGTAAGAAAAACGGGTTCGTGTCTGTTAAAGGCCGTATGTTCTCATCAATGGGCTGGGCGCAAGATTTAGAACTGTCAATCAGATTCGCTGGTTGACAGTTCTCCCTGCAATGAGCATTGTGCCGACAACAAAACAACGAAATCATCAAACAATTAATGTAGGACAAATCTATGAAAGCATTACTTCCAATCTATCACACCAAGTTGACGGCGATACTGACACAAGTCGGCATCCTGATCATGGTTACCGTCTTTCTTGCCAGTTGCGGTCCTAAGTTAAGAGGAACATACAATCTGGACGCCTATAGTGGACCCCATTGTCCAGACAAATAATGCCTTAATTTAAGATAGAGCCCTGTTCACACTCCAGCTGAATGGCGCTGTCCCAATTTTTTTATACGGGAACTGATATTTCTGCCGCTCCGTATTT
>NZ_JAWPOH010000108.1:594-6456 GCF_037671525.1 Methylobacter svalbardensis | reverse complement strand
CTTTCAAGACGTATATGCAAGATGCCAGTAAAGTTTTGTGTGTCATGAAGAAAATGCGTGAAGATTTCGCAATCCCTGCGTGAATTTTACTGTAGTGGCTTGGAAATTATTTACCTGAGAAACTATAGAGGGGTTTATATCGATCGAATTTTAACCAGGTAATCCAGTATCCTGCTTTGAAACTGGCTGTCGGCTAACGACCCCTTTGAGACATTCGGATATGGATTTAAGTTTCCCCAAACCTGCCATTCGCGAAGTTTAGCAAACGGCAAGAAGGCAGGCAGCTACAACATTAGACAGTTCGTGTCCTTTTGTCTAATGTCTCTTATCGACTGTTAACGAACCACACAGCGTAATCATCCAATAGTTGATAATTGACTGATTTTTCATCAATCGCTTTGATTTCCGCAAGACCAAGATAGAACTCTTTACCATCAGATGTTCGTCGTACCAGACCAGTTATATCTTCGTAACCATACATCATCCACTCGGAAATTGATTCTCTTTCAATAGAAAGTAACTCAAAAATGTCTTTATATGAAGGTTGGTTTTTACGAAGTTGTTCGTATTCCTTGCGATTACCAGAACCGATTACATAGCGTTCTTCCCAACGGAAATCTTCGATTCCAGTTATGTTACACGGAAGCTGTAATGATGCTTTGAGGTGATTGTAGAATTTATCAACACAGCCTTCGAAGTCAATTTCATCTTCTTCATCGCCGACAATTTCCTTAATGCGAATGTCTTGTGCATCAAATTGAGTCATAAAGTAAATATTCCTTGTTTCTGGATATTTCAAGAATTTCCAATATTAACACAAATGTTTTTAGTCCTATATTTGACATTAGACAGTTTGAGCCAAAATGTCTAATGTTCAAAACAGTACCCCTTGATTTTAATGGCTTTCAAGGGTATCAAAATGCCAAAACAGTAGACAATACGATAACACTATCTGAATTAATAGCATATTGCCCACCTTCATTCCTACATATTCATCGCCATAAAGCGGCCAGTCGTGAATGTCTCTTGATGGCCGACGGCTGTCTGTGAAAAAACAAACAGACGGGGTCAAAACAGACGGGGTCAGGTCTTTGATTGGTCTTTGATTTATGATGCTTGCTCTGTTAAGCTTGTGGAAAAGTAACAGGAGAGCGGAGATGGCGAGACCTCTTAGACTTGAGTTTGCGGGTGCGTTATACCACGTTACTTCACGGGGTAATCGCCAGGAAGTAATTTATGAACTGAACACAGACAGAGAAAAATTTTTAACTGTCATGTCTGATGTCTGTGAACGTTATAATTGGGTGTGTCATGCCTACTGTTTGATGGATAACCACTATCACTTATTAGTTGAAACACCAGATGCCAACCTTTCCAAAGGGATGCGCCAGCTCAACGGAATGTATACGCAGATTTTTAATCGCGCACATCACCGTGTTGGACATGTTTTTCAAGGGCGGTATAAAGCAATCTTGATCGATAAGGATAGCTATTTACTGGAACTATCCAGATACATAGTACTTAATCCTGTACGAGCCAGGATGGTGCGTTCTGCGGAAGAATGGCCATGGAGTAGTTATCTGGCAACGGTGGGACAACAAGCCAAGCCGAGTTGGTTGAATACGGAATGGTTGTTAGCCGGGTTTGGTCAGCAGAAATCAAAAGCTATCGAAGCTTACAAATGCTTCGTTAGTGCGGGCAAAGGCCAGCCATCGCCGTGGGAACAATTGAAAAATCAAATATTTTTGGGCGATGAAAAATTTGTGGGGTCAATGCAAGGTCTGATAAATGTTGATAAGCAGCTAAGTGAGATCCCAATTTCACAGCGCAGGGCGGTGCCGAAAGAGTTGTTTTATTATGCTGAGAAGTACAAGATACGAAATGAAGCTATTATATCTGCTTATGCGGGCGGTGGTTATAGCTTGAAAGAGATAGGCGATTATTTTGATTTACACTATTCGACAGTAAGTGGGATTATTAAGAATCATAAATCAAAGACCTGACCCCGTCAGTTTGACCCCGTCAGTTTATGACCCCGTCAGTTTTGACCCCGTCCGTTTCGTGACCCCGTCCGTTTCGCAACTTTCCCACACTCTCGAATCTCGCGCCCACGAAGTCCACAGGTTCAATAACAGGTTGTGTAGATATGGAAATTGAACCGTACAAAAAAGGTCAAATTTTGCTTGAGGTTTTGTTTGGCCTATTGACACCGGCAGGCTAATGGGTGACCCCTTCCGTCTCTAGCTTGGCAATTACCGGTCGATGGGTGAGACTGCATCGGGATGATCAATTTTTGCGCAAGACTGAAGATGCTTTGCGATTAAATATCAAGAAAATCTAGGAGCCTTTATGAAAATCAAACCGGCAGATATGCAATCAGATCTTACGCCATCAGATATTAACCGCCGCCGGTTTATGCAGATGGCCGGAGCAGGATTATTTGTCACAGGATTTGGCACAGCGTTACCGCTTCCGGCGTGGGCGAAAACCGCTGCGCTCGGGCTGCGTGAAACAGAAATCAATACTCGTTATGATCTGAATATTGGTTATTCACCCGTCGTTATTGATGGGCGCAAAGCCACCTCCACAGGTATTAACGGCACAATGCCGGGGCCATTGCTTCGGTTGCGCGAGGGTGACATAGTCAATCTGAATGTCACGAATGGATTGGATGTTGATAGCTCGATTCATTGGCATGGCATTATTTTGCCGCCCAATATGGACGGCGTGCCGGGGCTTAGCTTCAGAGGCATCGCACCAGGTGATACGTACCATTATAAATATCGCTTAGAGCAAGCCGGAACTTACTGGTATCACAGCCATTCAAGATTTCAGGAACAAACCGGCACTTATGGCCCGTTGATTATTGATCCTAAAACGCCGGAACCGTTTGCTTATGATCGTGAGCATGTGGTGCTGTTATCGGACTGGTCGTTTGAGAGTCCGGAGACCATTTTCCGCAACATCAATCTTGCGGGTGGGTATTATAATTATCAGAAACGCACCGTGTTTGATTATGCGGATGACATTGCTGATAAAGGCTTTGATGAAGCGACTAAGAACTGGATGGCATGGGGCAGAATGCGGATGTCACCTGTTGATTTGCTGGATGTTACCGGTTCCACTTACACGTATCTGATGAACGGGAATTCGCCGGATATGAACTGGACGGGGATTTTTAAGCCCGGTGAGACCGTACGCCTGCGTTTTATCAACAGTGCCGCGATGACTAATTTTGATGTGCGGATTCCGGGCCTGGATATGACCGTAGTGATGGTCGATGGCAAAAGAGTAAAGCCCGTGACATTCCATGAATTCCGCATCGGTGTCGCGGAAACCTACGATGTGCTGGTGACCCCTCGCGCCGACAAAGCCTTTACCATCTTTGCCGAATCTTTGAATCGTAGCGGCCATGCACGCGGCACACTTGCGCCAGAAGCTGGCATGAGTGCAGAGATACCGGTACGGCGGAAACGTCCGGTCAGGACACTCGAAGCAATCGGTATGGGCGGTATGGATGCGACTTTCTTTGGTGGCGGCATTTCAGGAATGAAAGAGCACGATAAAAAAATGAAGGATCGTAGCAAAATGAATATGGGTGATCCACACGTGCCGGGTCCAAAAGGCCCCACTCCCTTTAAGCCAGACAAGAACAACACCAACGTAGCGATGGTTATTATGAGCCCGCGAGATCGGTTGGCCGAGCCGGGCATTGGACTCGGTGATGATGGCTGGAAAGTGCTCACCTATAAAGATCTCAAATCAAACGAACCACAACCTTACAAGGATGCCGTAGATCGCGAGATGACCATCAATATCACCGCCAATATGGAACGTTATATGTTCTCATTCGATGGCAAAAAATTTACCGAGCATGATGGACCTTATATGTTTAAGCATAATGAGCGTTTACGTCTGTGGCTGGTTAATCACACCATGATGGAGCACCCTATTCACCTGCATGGCATGTGGATGCAACTGGAAAATGGCGGGAGCAATGATGAAATCCCGTATAAGCACACTATTTTAGTGAAACCGGGAGAAAAGCTATCGGTGAAGATCACACCTATAGAAAAAGGCGACTGGGCGTTCCATTGTCATCTTTTATATCACTTGGAAGGTGGCATGTTTCAGGTCATGCGAGTCGCTTAGGAAAAAATATTATGAAGTACTATATCGTATTTTTAACACTGCTGATCGTTCTACCTTTTGCTACGAATGCACAACAGATGGATCATTCCAACATGGATACCATACCGATGGAATCAGGCTCGTCTGCAGGTGATGTTACCTTTGACAAGGAAATCAGCACCTATAAACGTGGGCCAGATGACCAGCCTGCCTTAAATTATGGCTCTATCCCCATACATGATAATGAATTATTTTATATCTTACGTGCCAATCGCTTTGAGAAGCGTTTTCAGAATGGCGATGAGATGGTGTTATGGGATACAACTGGATGGATCGGTGATGATTATAATAAGCTCTATCTCAAATCTGAAGGTGACTATAATACGAGCGCCGGAAAATTTGAATCTAATCGTGGCGAGCTATTATATAGCCGCAATATTTCCTCGTTTTGGGATGTGCAGACTGGGCTACGCCATGATTTTATCAAAAATAAGGATGATCGAAACTTTGCAGTTTTTAGCTTATATGGTTTGGCGCGATATTGGTTTGAAGTGGATGCCAGTACCTATGTTAGTGATCGAGGGGATATTTCCGCGCGAATAGAAGCCGAATTTGATTTATTGCTAACCCAGCGGCTTATCCTCCAGCCACGCTTTGAAACCGAGTTGGCGTTGCAAAATGTACGGGAATATAACATTGGCTCTGGCATAAACTCCGTCGAATTCGGGGCGCGGCTTCGTTATGAAATACGCCGTGAATTTGCTCCGTATATTGGTGTTGAGTGGTCACAAAACCTTGGTGCAACCAAGAATATGCTAGAAGCTGCCGGCAAAGACACCAGTAAAGCCGCGATTGTTGTCGGTTTGAAGTTGTGGTTTTAAGCTATACTTCGCACGGCCACATTTAGGGTTTTCTAACTTGCTCTTTTGTCCGATAGCACAAACAGAGGGGGTCATAAAACAGAGGGTAAAACAGAGGGGGTCAGGTCTTTGATTTATGATGCTTGCTCTGTTAAGCTTGTGGAAAGTAAAACAGGAGAGCGGAGATGGCGAGACCTCTTAGACTTGAGTTTGCGGGTGCGTTATACCACGTTACTTCACGGGGTAATCGCCAGGAAGTAATTTATGAACTGAACACAGACAGAGAAAAATTTTTAACTGTCATGTCTGATGTCTGTGAACGTTATAATTGGGTGTGTCATGCCTACTGTTTGATGGATAACCACTATCACTTATTAGTTGAAACACCAGATGCCAACCTTTCCAAAGGGATGCGCCAGCTCAACGGAATGTATACGCAGATTTTTAATCGCGCACATCACCGTGTTGGACATGTTTTTCAAGGGCGGTATAAAGCAATCTTGATCGATAAGGATAGCTATTTACTGGAACTATCCAGATACATAGTACTTAATCCTGTACGAGCCAGGATGGTGCGTTCTGCGGAAGAATGGCCATGGAGTAGTTATCTGGCAACGGTGGGACAACAAGCCAAGCCGAGTTGGTTGAATACGGAATGGTTGTTAGCCGGGTTTGGTCAGCAGAAATCAAAAGCTATCGAAGCTTACAAATGCTTCGTTAGTGCGGGCAAAGGCCAGCCATCGCCGTGGGAACAATTGAAAAATCAAATATTTTTGGGCGATGAAAAATTTGTGGGGTCAATGCAAGGTCTGATAAATGTTGATAAGCAGCTAAGTGAGATCCCAATTTCACAGCGCAGGGCGGTGCCGAA
>NZ_JAWPOH010000108.1:0-584 GCF_037671525.1 Methylobacter svalbardensis | reverse complement strand
TTGAATACGGAATGGTTGTTAGCCGGGTTTGGTCAGCAGAAATCAAAAGCTATCGAAGCTTACAAATGCTTCGTTAGTGCGGGCAAAGGCCAGCCATCGCCGTGGGAACAATTGAAAAATCAAATATTTTTGGGCGATGAAAAATTTGTGGGGTCAATGCAAGGTCTGATAAATGTTGATAAGCAGCTAAGTGAGATCCCAATTTCACAGCGCAGGGCGGTGCCGAAGGAGTTGTTTTATTATGCTGAGAAGTACAAGATACGAAATGAAGCTATTATATACTCCGACTGGTCAAATTTGCGGAAAATGAAGAGAGTATAATACCCAAATTTAAACACAAAACCTGACATGCTAAAGATCGACTTTACCGAAAAAGCCATTGACGACGTGTATCAACAATTCATGGGGCATCCCTCTGGACTGACCAAGAAAAAACTGCATGTCGTATATCTTAAAGCACTGGGCTTATCACATAAGGAAATCGAACGCATTGCCCGCACCAGTGCTGACAGTGTGACGCGTTACCTAAAAGACTATGACGAGGGCGGCTTAGCCGCGCTTGGTGTGTCGCGCACCCATCGTCC
>NZ_JAWPOH010000107.1:0-6850 GCF_037671525.1 Methylobacter svalbardensis | reverse complement strand
CGTTTGCCTTCAAACAAGCTGCTGGCATTATCCTGCAAGTCCTTTTTCCATTGACTGACCTGGGTAGGATGCACGCTGTTTTCTTGAGCGATTTCATTGATTGTCTTTGTACCTTTAACCGCTTCCAGTGCAATCTTGGCTTTTTGCGCCCCTGTAAAAATCTTCCGTTTGCTTTCGCTCATTTCTTACTTCTCATTTTTCGACAGAGCATAGCTTAAACTATTGTCCGGAATTCGGGGTCCACTATAGGGGTCGTCTATGCTTGCGACCTTGCAGCAGCTTGGTGTCATGCCTTCCTTTAGTCGGCCGTCGGTTAGTAACGATAATCCGTATTCAGAATCGTTGTTTAAGACCTTGAAATATCGCCCTAACTATCCGTTAAAGCCATTCGCCGATGTCACAGAAGCGCGTCAATGGGTCACGGGGCTGGTGGAATGGTACAACAACGAACATCGCCACAGCGCTATCCGCTTTGTAACCCCAGCGCAACGTCATGAAGGCTTGGATGAAAAGCTTCTGGATAACCGTAAAACCGTCTACGGGGCCGCGCGTGCTAAACATCCGCAACGCTGGAGCGGAAGCACACGGAATTGGCAAAGAGTCCAAGCAGTCCACCTTAATCCGGAAAAGACCGAAGCAAAAAAAGATGAGGCCAAGGAGGTGAGGATTATTCAAAACAAAAAAGCAGCGTAAGTTTTAACCGTCGAGGCGACAACTACATTGACAATTTCCGGTAAGCCGCTTGCGACAAGCCACTGCTTTGCCAAGCGTGAATATGGGTAAGCCACTGGGCTGATAAGGCCATGCTGCATCCTCTTCAAAAAATACAGAGGATGCCAGTTTTTATTGTACTTGATTAGATGGCGCGGCTGGGCGCTTACAAATGATCAATTATTAGATGATCAAAAATTCCATCGTTATCTCCTCTGAGTTACAAAACTAACTGTAATGAGCGGTGCTATCGCTTCTGGGGAATACTAGATTCCTGCCTCGCAGCGGATGTGCTTTCTTTTGTGGGTTACTTAAAATACTTAGTTTTTAGCTGCATAAATATCTAGCCCAATCCTCCGCCGTATCAACATCCCATTGCCTAGCAAGCTCATAGAGTGAGATTGAAGCATATTTGGCTCTGGATCTGGTTTCCGCCATAACATTTTCGCTGCCCCAGGTTATGCCTTCAAATAAAACGGGTTGTGGGCTATTAAGGCCGATTAACACATAGCCACCATCTTCAGCTGGAGCGATGACGGCATCTTGGCCGTTTTGAAGAGCTGTCAGGGCTTCCTGCAAGTCATCAACAGTAAGGCTTGGACAATCGCAGCCGATCAGGATCGCATGGCGATACTGTGACAGGGCGTCACTAAAGGCATTCAGCATCCTATCTCCAAGATCGGAACCACATTGCGTAGACAGTACCAACGGATAATACTTGGCGCACTGTTCGAAAAATGAATGATTGGTATCAGGAGTGCAGTAAAGTTGAACGTCACACAATGGCTGTTGAAACGCACGATCCAGCGTCAATCGAGTCAGTTGTCGGTGCGCGGCGGCGGCTTGGGTTGCGGTTAGCGTCGGTTGCAACCGAGTTTTGACTTGCCCCGCTACCGGCGCTTTACAAAAGATCAGCAGTACGCTGTTGGGGAAAAGAGTGGTCATAGCTCAACCCGCTTAAACGGGAACATATTCAAAGTCGCCATCACTAATAAAATACCAAATAAAATATCAAGAAATACGCTAAAACGGGCAACTGTTTCCATCAAGATCTACGGTAGTAGCTGGCTACCAGCTCGCGGGGATCGGCACCGAAAAAATACCTGAGTCGCAGCCACCACATCAGTAGGATGGTTTTGAGGATTCCATGTTGTTGCCAACGCCGTGCCGAAGTGACAACCTTGGCTGTCAGGCAACACGGACTACCCAGCTTTTTTAGACGCGCACTGATAGCAATATCTTCCATCAATGCGATATCAGGAAATCCGACAACGGCCTGAAAAGCCTGACGAGTCATGAACAGGGCCTGGTCGCCGGTGGCGATGCCGGTCAGCCGCGAACGCCAGTTCATCATGAAAGCGATCAGCCTAAAAACAGGCTGCGGATTGTCGAAGCTGACATCGAATCGACCCCATTGGTATCCATCAGTAACCGCCTGCAATATCAGGTTTATGGCGTTATCCGGTAAACGGGTGTCGGCACGCAAAAACAACAGCACATCGGCCTGCGCCCCCGCCGCGCCGCAATTCATCTGCCGAGCTCGACCGCGAAAGCTCTGTAATACTTGATCGACCAGCGGTTTGGCGATTTTTGCGCTGTTGTCGTCGCTACCGCCATCGACCAGTAGCAATTGGCAACGGTCTCGTAGCGGTTGCAAGGCTTGCAGTTTGATGGCAATTTGACTGGCCTCGTTGACAACAGGGATGATAATGCTGAGTTGTGGTTTCATGATCGACTGGCCTATAAAGCGCCGCCGCAACTGCTGCCCTGCCCTGTCCTGCCCTGTCCTGCCGTGCAACCATAGCAATGTGCAGCAGTAGCAATTGCTGCACCGTTCAAAGTGTCCAGGGTTAAATCTACTCCGTGATCGCCTTTAAGTGATTTGCTGCCATAGCCATTCCGACTGTTACCGGAATTATGCCCTGTCGGCGAATGCTTGGGATAGCCCAGGTGAGCCTCCATTTCGGCATTAAGCGAGGCTTCTACAGTGATTTTGAGTAGCTCTCTGGTTAAAGAAGAGAGATCGGCCTCCGACTTAATGCCTCGTGCCAAATCCTGAATCGCTGAAACTAAAACTGGGTCGTTGATGATGTTGCTCATTTTCATTCCTCCTAAGGGAATTTTACTACGCTGAAAATAAGCAGTTACACGAAATTATTTACACCCTCGTGCCATCATCATCGCATGATCACCAGCAAAGGCATTGGGCCAGACACGGCCTTTTGCAGTATTGTTTGCCCAAACATAATTAATCGCCTTGGTCTGCCAAAACGCCAGACCGCCCTTGACCACCACATAAATACGGACAGCATAATCATCACCAGCCTTACTTTGTTCATTTAGCCCTTCTAAGTGGTTGGTAATGCGCCACGACCAATTCAGAAACGGCGTTTGTTCCAAATCAATGCATTGCTCTTTAAACAAGCCGGGAGCTGCGCCGTGGCTGTCGGCTTTCAACACCATGACGTCATCCAGGGTTTGCAATTGATAACGGTTTCGCCTTTAAAACTTTTATGCTCCCAGTCGTCTAGCTGGTTGCGGCTGAATTCAGCAAACACATTCTATGATGTAAAAACGTCAATAACGCGAAAATCAGGGGTCTCATGCCAATTCTCATTTCGTTCATTTGTCCAGTATTTTAACCATAGGTCATGTCACATATACTCCGGTGTTGAGCATGTGTTTTTATTAGCGAGATGGACCGGCTGTCGTCGCGATTTAAGCCAGGCATCGACGCTTAACCGGCCGCTGCCGCTCAACACCAGAGAACACAACAGCAGCAAATACATCAGCGGCAGTTTGAAATTGCCGTAGCCCTGATCGGTAATGGCATAGCCTTTCCACAGCTCGGCGAGGCTATGCCATTCGGCGGGAGAGTGCACGGTGGCAATCGCCACCACGGTCAACAGCATTAACGCCAGACTGAAAAACCGGGTTGCCAGACCTAAAATCAGCGCCACCGGCGCAATAATTTCCAGGCCGGTAGCCAATGTCCAACTGACGTCGGCAGGCAACAGGTTCACCGGAAACGGAAACGCCAAATCGGTAAACCTATTGTCGCCGTTGAGCTTTTCCAGCCCGGCTTCGCCGAATTCATAAGCCAGTAGCAACCTCGGAAATATCGGCGCCAAATCTTTCGTATTGCTATCAAACCATCGGGACAGTTCACCAGGAAAAGCGCAGACGCGGCTACTCATCGAAGAAATAGCGCAAGCAGCGCAGTTAGAGTCGGATAAAGAATGATCATTCATAGTGGATGTGCTTTTTAAATAGTCAAAGGATATTGATGCCGATAATTGCGCCCTGGCGATGCAAGTCGGTCAGAATATTTTTACCAAACAGCATCAGGTTTGATAGTTCTGAAGACATTAAGTCTTTACCCAACTCTTGCAATACCTGCGTTGCCGTATGCCCGTTTTGTAAGTGCATTAACAGGCTGGAGGTCGCCGGATTGATGGAGATAAACTGCACCAGGTCGGCGGCATCGCGGAATCCGAGAATGTGCGTGGCGACCGTTGGAGGTTCATCAGGTTGATACGCCGGGTTGATTTGTTGCACCGGCCAAATGTAATGCAACAGCTTCATGACCGGAGCAAACACCAACACGGCATCCAATATGTGTGTATCAGTCAGTGTTTCAGACACGACAGGCTCTGCCTCTGCAATCGATAGCACCAGCTCTATCCATTCAAAATGCGCCAGTTCGGGCAGAAATGGCAGATCGTCTAAAACTTGACGTTCATTTTGCAGATAGCGCATAAACTCATCGGGAATTTGCCGGTAATAAGGCGACAGGCAACGATGTTCGGCGATAAAATCTTTCAGCAATCGTTGCCAAGCTGTTTCGCCTAAAATCGCATATGTGACGGGGAAACACGTTGTTAGACTGTCGTTGAATTTGTTGTACAGTAGATCAACATACACGCCGGCACCCTGCTGATCAAAACCTGAAGGTAAAGGCTGTAGCTCGGGGTTGCGCAAATGCGCTAAAAATTGCCGTTGCAACTCTTGAAAAGCCATCATGAGCTTTCTCCGACGACATGCATGGCCGCGACTACTCCCGGTAGTCTTGCGGCATTCCCGCCATCAGTGGAGGTCAGATCAGGAGGTACGACCCCATGGATATCGGGCCTGGAACGGTGATCGAGAGCAATGCAGGAGCTATTGTCGAAACGATGTTGCAACGCGGCAATATGCTCGACTTCCACTAACAAATCCGCCAATGGCGGGATATTAAAATCCCGTTCCAATAAAGTCGGAAACACGCCGAACGTCTGGTAAGCAAGTTCCAATAATTGCCAAACGGGGTCGCAAGCCGCTTGTCCATGCGTATCGATAATCATCCCTGACTTATCCAAATCATGACCGGCAACATGCCCGTAAACAATCCGTTCACCCTTCAAACCTTTTAAAAAAGCGGCCGCATCGTAGTTATGGTTAAGGCTGTTGACGTAAATATTGTTCACGTCCAAATGAAAAGCGCAATCGGCTTCCGTTAGTACCGCATTGATAAACGTCAATTCGTCCATTTCGGCTAACGGCGGCTTGACGTAATAAGAGGCGTTTTCCAGTGCAATCGGACGCTCGAGAATATCTTGCGTAATATAAATCCTTTCTGCAACATGACGCACCGATTCCTCAGTAAACGGAATAGGATAAAGGTCATAGTGATGCCCCTCATCGCTGCAATAACTTAAGTGTTCGGTGTACAGCGCGAAGTTGTGTTCATCGAGAAAATCCTTCAAACGCAGTAAAAAAGGTATATCCAACGGCGCAGGGCCACCCAGCGATAGAGAAAGCCCATGCGCCACAAAAGTATGCCGCTCCGTGTAAGAATGAAATATTTTGCCCAACCTGCCGCCAATATCTATCCAGTTTTCCGGCGACACTTCAAAAAAACTAACCACATCGGGAACACCCGATTCCAGTGAGGGTAAAAGCTCTCGGCGTAACCCAAGTCCTGCCCCGTTAACAGCAAAAGTTTTCATCATGTTTTTAGCCAATTATCGATTCTGTAAGTCCGCCAAACTGGTGAGCGGGGTTATTTAGGGAAAAATATCGGATTCGACCCGCAAACCGTCCAGCAGCTTGTTAAAGCCGCTGAATAAATCGACCACGGCCATAAGCTCAGTTATTTCAGTGTCTCCCAATCCCATTTTCTTAAGCACGGCGGTATGTGCGTTAATGCAATACTCGCAACCGTTAGTGGCCGAAACTGCGACGGCAATAATTTCCTTGGTTTTTCGATCCAGTTTCCCAGGGCCCATGATCACTTTATAGCGATTCCAACTGGCCTCCAAATAAGCTGGGTTATTGGCCATAGCCCTGAACATGCCGGGGACGAAATCCATGCCAAATGTTTTTTTAATGTCGTTATAGATGGCTACGACCGATTCGTCGGCTTCAGATTCATCTATTAATTTGATGTTCGCCATGTGTATTCCTCGTAATCGTCAGATTTGAAAGACAAAGCCGCCTATAACCATTACAGGCGGCCTCAAAGCCGTTACATTTTTCCGCTACAACCGCCTTCTTTCATCTTGCCGCTGCATCCGCCTTCTTTCATTTTTTCTTCCGGCATAGCGGCACCACTACAGCCCCCTTCTTTCATTTTCATTTTGTTGGCACCGCATTTGCCTTCGCCGCATTTACCTTCCTTCATTTTGCCGCTGCAACCGCCTTCAGGCATTTTTTCGTCAGCTGCCGCCAGTTGTTGCGAGGTGTTAATGTTGGACATTGCAAAAGGATTTTCACCGGCCTGAATGGTGGGTGCGGCACTTAATAAGGCCGTAGCAATCGCGCTGCCCAAAGTCAAAGATAAGGTTTTTTTGTTCATACTAGATACTCCAAAAGTGATTAATGAATGTCAGGACAGTTATAACGACACACGCCGTAAAGCTTTCCTAGCCTATCAGTCGTGGATGATCCGCATTCCTTACAATTTTTTTGCGCAATAGCACGAAAGAGCCAAACTGACAGGTCATTTAATCGCTTTGTAAGGAAATTGTTTTTACTGAAGTTTCCCAGTTTTTCAGGAGCAAGAATTTTAGAAAGTGGAAAAAATTTCGAAAATTTTTAGCAACTCTTAATACACGTCAATGCATCCCCAAATAATTCATTTACCCATTAAAAAACAATA
>NZ_JAWPOH010000106.1:0-6928 GCF_037671525.1 Methylobacter svalbardensis | reverse complement strand
ACCAGCGTGAAAATCGCTTGAAGATGCTATTCCACTTACCATGCGTTGGCGGCAAAATCCGCCACTGCGCTCCCGAACGTAATATCCACAAGCAGGCACTGATAAATTGTCTGCAAGTGTCTGGCTGCCCGACATGAATACCTGTCAATTTCTTTAAGTTTGCCAATATTCGCACCCATTCTTCATCGCTTAAATTTATCCGGTTCATCCTACTCAAAATGATCAATTCTACCGGATTGGTAAATCGTCAACAGAACCTAGGTGATTCTGGAATAATGCCTCGTTGTGCGACTGGGCGGTCCAGCTTATCGAGTTCGCGTTCCGCCGCAGGATCAAATCTAATTTTCCATGCCATAGCGTTTCAGTATGTCCTCAAGCGCGACAGTTTGAGTGCGACCGGCACGAATCTCGGTTAAACGTTGTTCAGCTAGGTAAGTGTCCTCCAGATCGTCAAGATGCTGCTCAATGGCTTGTCTTGCATAAAAAGTTTTCGTGCGGCCTGTAAGTTTGGCTAAATTGTCCAGGCGTTTTTCCAGGTCTTCCGGCAATCGAATGGCTAACATGGGTTTACCCTCAATAAATAAATGCTATACAGGTATAGCATCACCGCCCTACCCCTTTAAAGATAAAGAACTGGAACGTCAGAAACAGCGCCGCCCCCATTTTTGTATCAACCCATAATCCTCATAGCGGCTATTTACTTTACTGATAAAAAAGTATTACTATTAAAGTATTACTCACAATCAGGTGATCACTATGCGCGTAACAAGCAAAGGCCAGGTAACCATCCCCCAGAACGTCAGGGAAAGCATGGGCATTCTGCCAGCCGAAACCGAGATTGAATTTTTGCAGGATGAAAACGGACGCTGGTATATCAACAAAGCCAAAACCTCTAAAAAAAGAGCCAGCCGGTTCAGGACTGCCCATAATACCGGCAAGTTGACCATGAACACCAATGACATCATGGCGCTGACGCGAGGCGAATCGTGGCCATCATCCTAATCGACAGCTGCGTCGTCACCGATCTGGCCGACCCTGAAAGTGCTTGGTTTGAATGGAGCGCTTCAACCTTGGAGCGGCTGGATCAGAACAACACAATGGTCATCAACCCAATCATTTACGCCGAGTGTTCGGTTGGCTTTGAGCGCATTGAAGAAGTGGAAGCACTATTTGAGTCCCTGGGCTTTGCCATGAAACCAATTCCGAGAGAAGCCCTCTTCCTGGCCGGGAAAGCGTTTTTGCAATACAAGAAACGCAAAGGCGAGAAAGGCAACGTGCTCCCGGATTTTTTTATCGGCGCTCATGCGGCGGTAGCCGGTTATCCACTGGTATCTCGCGATAAGGGACGATTCAGCACCTATTTTCCTAGCGTTGAACTGATAATCCCTGAATCGACTAAAGGGCTAAATTGACTTGAATCTCAAGGAAGCAGAATTATTATTCCAAGCCGGTGCTTTAGCCGTGCCGGTGATCAAAAAATACGCCCTTGATGATGGCTGGGTGGCCACGCTAACCGGCAAGCATCAGCTTAATCCGACACTAGAGACTGCACGGGGTCAGGTGCGGGTGTTCAAGCGGCTGGATGCTGCGGTAGGCGTGTTGTTTGAGATTGGGTTTGGGGAGATTAGGATTGTTCGGTAACTAAACAAACCGTTCTTCCGGTTAATTAACCCCCCAATGGGATATTACGATGCTGGATTCCGATGATGACAGCGAAGAAGAATTTATTACGGTAATGACTGATTCAAATAGCCCACCATCATCACCTGGTGAATGCGGTTCAGGTTGTCTATGGATAGTTTTATTGTCGCTGGCTGTGCGAGGGTGCAAGACCAATTTTACGGTGACCGCACCGGCGCGTTGGAAGATCCTTTCGGGCACATTTGGTTTCTTGCCACCCATAAGGAGGATATAGCTCAGGAGGAAATCAGCAGACGCGCTGAGGCGCTGTTCCAGCAACATAATGCCTAACATCAAACATAATACTGTTGCCTTAAGCCGATAGTTGAAACCTGTTCACTCGCCGGCAATTGCGCTCCGTGCCCGCCTGGACGGCATCGAGCCATCACTGTGTCCAGCGTGTCATTGGTGATGTCGGCGTTCGTCTTCTGCAAATAGCTTGAAAGAACGGCTTTGTTGGATGGGCGGGCACAGTCGTGGCCGCGCGACATGCCTGAAACAGGCGGTGAACTGCTCAGGCGTGATGTTGAGGTCGCGGCTAATCTTGTCGAGAGGCCGTTTGGGATCTTCCGTCAGGAAAGCCGGGGGTGCAGACAGTGCAAGAAGAGCGGCATATATAGACCTTCATAAAGATCATTTACCGGCAATGCGTTGCAAACTCAATGTGACCAGTGTCTGCGCCCGTTCCATGCTGTCGGCTTCGGCATAGCAGCGCAATTCCGGCGCGTTGCCGGACGGACGCAGATGCACGATCTCGCCGTTGTCGAAAGTCAGGCGCAGGCCGTCGGTCAAATCCCGCAGAGCAACCGCGCCCAGCTCATTACCCCACAAGCTTTGATAGGCCGCATCATCGCTTTGCAAGCTGTCCAGCAATGCCCCGCTATTGGCAGCCGGAAAGTCCTGCAATCGGTCGCTGGCGGTATAACGTTGCGGCAAACCGGCGAGCAGGGCCGATACTTTGCCGCCCTGTTGCCGAGCCATCGCCAGCACAGCCAAAGCGGGCAATACGGCGTCGCGGGTCGGCAGCGCGGTCAGGAGTTGTCCTCCAACCGTCAAATCATTGCCCACCAAAAAGCCGCCGTTGGCTTCAAAACCGACCACGCTGGGACTGCCGTCAGCAAGCATCTGTTCCATACCGGCAATCACGTACGGCGAACCGATGCGAGTGCGGATCACCTGCCGAAACAGTCCTGATGCTTCGATTGCGGTATTGCAGCTCACCGGCGTAACCACGGTGTCGGCACCCAGAAAGCGCGCACACAATAAGCCGACGATGTCGCCGCGCAGCCAGTTGCCTGTCTCATCGGCGATCAGAGGCCGATCGCCGTCGCCGTCGGTGGAAATAATGGCATCCAGATGATGCTCTTCCGCCCAAGTCAGTCCTCGTTGGCGGTCTTCTTCGCTGACCGCTTCGGTATCGAGAGGCACAAAGGTATCCGTACGCCCCAAACCGACCACATCCGCGCCCAGAGCACTCAGTACTTCACGCAGACAATCGCGCGCCGCGCTGGAATGCTCATAAACCCCGATCCGCCAACCGGTCAGCAAATCGGCGGCAAACAGGCTGGTGTAGCGCTGCCGGTATTGCTGCAAAGCGGTGGAGTTGACGGTCGGTAATAGCGTATTGTCAGCAGTCGCTTGCAACTCGACTTCGGCATGGGTAATAGCCGCTTCATCGGCTTTGCTGATCTCGCCTTCGGCCCGATAAAACTTGATGCCGTTGCGATCGAACGGAATGTGACTGCCGGTAACCATGATTGCCGGTATGCCTTGTTTCAAGGCGTACAAAGCCAGCGCCGGGGTGGGCAGCATCCCGCAGAAATCCACCTCGCAACCGGCCTGTCGAATACCGGCCACGCAAGCGCGAACGATGGCCGGACTGGACGGGCGCAAGTCCATGCCCAAGGCGATTTTTTGCCCCGGTTGCGCAAGGCCGAGACCGTGCAGAAACGCCAGCGTATAGGCGGTGCAGACCTGATCGGTCATTTGGCTAACCGGCCCGCGTGCGCCGCTGGTGCCGAATGCTACGCCGCTCTCGGCCATCATTTGTTGGATATTGATTTTTGTCATGGGGGTTTGGTTTGTAAGGTTGTAAAGGTGAGTAAAAAAATTGGCTTTTAATGATTTTTGAAACTTTTCAATATAGGCGAAAGGCGAAAGGCAAAGGGCAAAGAATGGCCTAATTTAAAAGCAAAGGTTTTTTTCGCCTTTCGCCTGCTTTTAAGTAGGTAATCTTTTACGACAACACAGCCTCAGCCTATATTTCCACTATCCTGTTCTGATCGAATCCAGGCACGACTTTTGTACCGAGATAACCTCTGGGATTGCACAGTATCCTGGCCCCGGCTATACGATAATCTGCCGGACTGTGAACATGGCCGTGAAACCAGACTGCTATCTCGTATTCATGCAGCAACGCTTTCAAATCACTGCAATAAGCCAGTTTCTTAAGCGCATAAGCCGCATCGTTCCAGCTCCATAGAGACGGTGCGTGATGGGTTATAACGACGGTTTTCCCTGAAAACGGCTGAGCTAATTCCTGCTCCAGCCACGTCTTCGAGCTTTGATGCAAATGACTAAACAGCCACGTATCAAAAGACATATCGGCGAATTGAATCTTCCTAAAATCGTTTATAGTCTTGCCTAAAGCCTCGGCTTTTTCATTTCCTTCAACAAACAAATCGGCCCAGAGCGTACAGCCTAAAAAACGCACACCCTGAAATATAAAACTGTCGTTCTCAAGAAAGCGCACATTGCTGCCCTCACATTGTTTACGGATCAAACGTAACGTTTGCCGATATTCCTGCGTATAAAACTCATGATTCCCGGCCACATAAATAACCGGCTTATTCAATGCATTAAGCCAGTCTATGCCTTGGGTACTGACACCTATATCGCCGGCTGCGACAATGATGTCGGCATCATTATCAGGAGCTTCCAGCGCTCCAAACTCCAAATGTACGTCGGAAAAATAATTTATCCTCACACTAAACTCTATTCAATGGCCTGTATCAGCGTATAATTTAACAACATTATTCCAGTTAACTGTAACCTTTTCCAAAAGATTTTGCATATGTCTATCAGCCTTAGAAAAATCACCCATCAAGTTTTAATCGGCGACGTTAAAGTTGGCGGCGGTGCTCCTATCGTCGTTCAGTCCATGACCAATACCGATACCGCCAATATTACGGCAACCGTTAATCAAATCATCGAACTGGCCACCGCCGGTTCCGAGCTGGTCCGCATCACAGTCAATTCCGAAGAAGCGGCTGCGGCCGTTGCTGAAATCCGCAACCAATTGGATAAAAAAGGCAACTCGACCCCGATCGTCGGCGACTTTCATTTTAACGGTCACAAACTGTTGGAAAAATACCCGGACTGCGCCCAGGCTCTGGATAAATACCGCATTAATCCGGGCAACGTAGGCCGCGGTAAGAGCCGTGATCCGCAATTTCAGCAAATGATCGAATTTGCCTGCCAGTATGACAAACCGGTACGCATCGGCGTCAACGGCGGCAGTTTGGATCAAGCGGTGCTGACCCGCTTGCTGGATGAAAACAGAAGCCTGCAAACACCCGAACCTTTAGCCGCCGTCACCCGCAAAGCGATCGTACTGTCAGCACTTGAAAGCGCCGCTAAAGCCGAAGAACTGGGACTGGGCAAAGACAAAATTATCCTGTCCTGCAAAATCAGCAATGTGCAGGAATTGATCAATATCTATCAGGATCTTTCCAACCGTTGCGATTATGCCTTGCATCTGGGACTGACCGAAGCCGGCATGGGCTCCAAAGGCATCGTCTCCTCGGCCGCCGCTTTATCGGTATTGATGCAGCAAGGCATCGGCGACACCATCCGCATCTCGCTGACGCCTGAACCCGGCGCATCCAGAACCCAGGAAGTCATCGTCGGTCAGGAAATCCTGCAAACCATGGGCTTTCGTTCATTCACCCCGATGGTTATCTCCTGCCCCGGTTGCGGTCGCACCACCAGCGATTATTTCCAGAAACTGGCGATGGACATCCAAAGCTATTTACGCGATCAAATGCCGGTATGGCGCACCCAATATCCGGGCGTTGAAACCATGGAAGTGGCGGTTATGGGTTGCGTGGTCAACGGGCCGGGCGAAAGCAAAAGCGCCAATATCGGCATCAGCCTGCCCGGCACCGGCGAAACCCCGGTAGCGCCGGTTTATGAAGACGGCGAAAAAACCGTCACGCTGAAAGGCGACCGTATCGCCGAAGAGTTTCAGGGCATCGTGCAACGCTATATCGAAACGCATTACGCGCCGTAGCACCGTAGGTTGGGTTAGGCGCGTCTTTTTTGCGCCGTAACCCAACATATTCACGCGGCAAATGTCGGGTTACGCTACGCTAACCCGACCTACGAGACTTCAACCGATTTTGAGTAATGCCAATCATGCGGCGCAATACGCTACGCTATTGACGCCCTACAGATTACGCCTTATGACCTTTATAATTTTAACTGCGTATGCATAGAGATAGAATTTAGTGAATACAAAAATTGAGTTTCCCGGTGGTTCTAAAACGCGAGTAAATAAAGCTGGAGTTAATTTTCGATCCGGTAATGGCACTCTTGATGATTTTATAGCCATCGAAGAATGGAGGGCCGCACACAAAGCTGTTCTGAATACATTTCAGGCCAGTTTGCGGAATAGGACTCGTGGAACCTCAATAGTAGTCGCACAGAGACACAAACGGAGAAATACAATACTTAACAAATTAATACGATTTCCAAAAATGGAATTGGCAAGAATGGATGACGTCGCTGGGTGCAGACTCATTTTTGAATCTATTGAAGAGCTAAACTTATTTAGGAAAAAATTTCATAAAGCGAAATTCAAACATAGAAGACGCAACGATCTAGATAAATACGATTATATAAAAAATCCAAAAAACACTGGTTATCGTGGAATTCATGACGTTTATTCCTACGACGTAAACTCATCTGAAGGAAAGAAATATAAAGGACTACAAGTTGAGATTCAGTACAGAACTCTTATCCAGTATGCGTGGGCAACTGCAGTCGAAGTAGTAGGGTTTGTAACAGAAAGTCAGCCAAAATTTCAAGAAGGGGATCATCGCTATGAAAATGGAATGGCTCTATAGTTTCTCAGGTAAATAATTTCCAAGCCACTACAGTAAAATTCACGCAGGGATTGCGAAATCTTCACGCATTTTCTTCATGACACACAAAACTTTACTGGCATCTTGCATATACGTCTTGAAAG
>NZ_JAWPOH010000105.1:0-7137 GCF_037671525.1 Methylobacter svalbardensis | reverse complement strand
GGTCAGTAACATCCCCGTTAAACAAAATCCTAGCCAAGTCTTTTGTAGGTGCGTCAGCCTGGCATTGGACTTTAGCTTTCCCAGGGCTGCATCTAAATCAGTGACAAACGATTTTATAAAGTGTGCCGGCTCGTACATCAACATGGTGTTGAAATACGTGGCAGTTTACACTGATTAGCTTACCCGTTTTCCGGCTGTATTTCTAAGCTTAAAAACTTGAACATCGAGTGGGTAGGCAATGCTTATGTTTCGATAAAGCGTGAGGACGCAAACGTCTTCGCCTTCATCACCCGCTTGCACAAGGGTGTCGGCATGAGTACCGTCTGGGTACTGCTGGCAGATGCATTGGCAGGCGGCCTAGTGTTTCTTTCCCTGACCGGGCTTTTGCTATGGACCAAGCTCTGCACGGCTCGCGTCTGCTTATGGCAGGGTTGGGGGCTGGCTTCGCTGGGACTGGCAGTATTTGTTGTATTGAGCTCACTATAAATAACATTGCGTCTCGCGATTATAGGTCACATAGTTCCGTAAGCAGCGTATTGTCAATACGCAATCGACACAACTTGACGTTTCATTTGAATTATAAGCATCATGGTGCATACTGAAAATGCAGTCCATAACGGTTCAACAGCAAAATTATGGGTTCACGGATATTCATTCATCTGAGGAAATGCTCATGAAAAATACGACTACCAACTAATTCCCCCTGAGTTAAAAATAAGATTACACTTCTTTAAAGAAATCAGAATCAACACTTACTATTTTAGAACAGGATAATTATGCAAAATCTAACTGGTCGGCAGGTAATAACAGCTGTATTTTTTGCAATATTTCTCAGCTTAATGTTTGCTGCTCAAGCGATAGCCGAAGATTTGCGTCCCCCTCAGCAAGTCATACAAAGTGTTTCGTCACAATTACAGCAAAAAATGAAAGACAAATCCTTTACCAGGGATTTTACACAAGTTGTACGGTTCGTTAATGGCATTATTGACCCGCATACCGATTTCGACAGAATCGCACCGTTAGTGCTGGGAAAACATTGGAAAACAGCAACGGCAGCAGAACAGCAGCGCTTTAAAGATGAATTTCAAACCCTGTTGGTAAGAACCTATTCCAGGGCGTTTGTGGAATATACCGATTGGTCAATGCGTTTCCGGCCTCTTGACATGCCCAATGAAGCCACAAGAATCATGGTCAGAACAGACGTTCTGCAACCCGGTCGCCAAGCTGTTGAGGTCAATTACCGAATGTTCCTAAGTAAAGGCGAATGGAAAGTCTACGACATTATGATTGACGGTGTCAGTCTAGTGACCAATTACCGCTCAACCTTTAACGATGAAATTCAAAAAAAAGGCTCGTTAAGCATCGTGATTGATGATCTGGCGAAACGTAATGCCGAAGCGCTTTCAGGCAAAAATTCCTCATGACAGTATTCAGTCACAAGCTAAAAAACTTCGTTCATACCTTGACGCTGTTTCTGTGCATGGGCGCCATTTTTTCATTGGTCGGTTTTATTCTAGCCGGGGTTGAAGGCATTTTATGGGCGACGTTTTTAGGCGCTTTAATACTGGTTATTAGTCCGAAAATACCGCCATATTTGATTTTTTCTATGTATGAGGGCAAATTGCTATCGGCAAATAATGCCCCCGATCTTTATCTGATAACACGGGAACTGGCCGCCCGCGCCGACTTACCCTCGCCGCCCGCGCTTTATTACTTGCCCAGTCAATTAATGAATGCTTTTTCTGTGGGCACCTCGGAAAATTCGGCCATCGGTCTGAGCGATGCGCTGTTAAACACCCTGAGTATGCGCGAGCTTATTGCGGTACTGGCACATGAAATCAGTCATATCCAGCATAATGATGTACGCGTGATAACTTATGCCGACATTATCAGCCGAATTACCAACACCTTGTCTTTAGCAGGTTTTTTGTTGATTTTTATAAACTTGCCGCTATATTTTTTGGGATTGGTGACGATTTCCTGGTTTGCATTAGGCGTACTCATTGTGGCGCCAACCCTGATGAGTTTTCTGCAACTTTCATTGTCGCGAATGAAGGAGTTTGATGCCGATCATCAAGCCGTATTATTAACCGGCGATCCCAAAGGTCTGGCAATGGCGTTAAGTAAATTGGAAGCCTATGAGACCTCAATTTTAGATATACTTTTCGGCGGCGGTCATAGCGCATCGATTCCATCAATCCTCAGAACGCATCCAGACACCGAAGAAAGAATAGATCGATTGTTACGTTTAAAAGGTCTACCGAATCAAGCTCTAAAATATTCAAATCACGATCGATTTGCTGTACCGGTTCACTATCAAAAATCAGTCAGAAAACCGCGGTGGCATTTAGGTGGTTTTTGGTACTAGGACTATTACCATCACAGATATCCTTGCTTAATACCATGGGTCGGCAACGATACCGGTAGGTCTTTCTGTAACAATCTTTGATAAAGCGCCACCGGATTTCCGTCCAGAGCGGTAAGTGCTTGCTTTAATGCTTCCCGGTCAAACTCAGGCGCGCCAGTTCCCGACTGGCTTGCGGCATACACACCATCCCTGGCGATATTGGCTTTTTGAATCAGCGTCAATGCTACATCCAGTTTCTGATCCAGTGTTGTTTCCTCTCCCTCCAAATCAGGGTGCGCTTCTACATAAAGCGTATTGTCCAACCATCCAACCTTGATGGGTTGTTTGACCATATAGACCGGCGTTCCTACCGGAACCGAATTGTATAGGGCCTCGATGTCTTCAGGGTACATGCGCACGCAACCGTGCGTTATCTGCATACCTATGCCGTAAATCTTGTCTATATCGGTGCCGTGTATCAGATAGCCTCCGGGGACGGCCAGATGCATCTTATAGGCTCCCAGAGGATTATGGGGACCCGGTGGAACCACAACAGGCAGCGGGTCCCCATTTGCCGCATGTTCGCGCCTGATTGATTCCGGCGGATGCCATGCCGGATCTTTGACTTTGCGCACAATGCTGGTTTTTCCCAGCGGCGTTTTCCAGTCTTGTCGGCCTATGCCGTGAGCATAGGACATCACCTGTGGCACCGCCCCTTTTGGGGTCGGCGGATAATAATACATCCGGTATTCGGCGATATTTAAGGTAATTCCTTCATGCGGCGTATCCGGCAAAATCCGTCTGTTGGGTAAACGAACAATCTCGTCCTTTTTGACTTGCCAGCGATCAACATTGGGATTCAACCGCACTATTTCTGTCTGTCCCAGAAGAAAGTGCCTGGCCACATCCGGTAAGGTCTCGTTTTGTTCTGCTCGCGTTAAAGGCACATCGTAAGTGAATTCGGTGATGACGCTATCATTACTGTTTTCCGGCAATGAATAGGTCGTGGCATTGGCTGTGCCGCTGATAGCGGACAATAAAATCGAAAAGGCAAATAGCGAACGAACTTTCATTACGATAATCTTCTCAGGTTTTTTAATAGGAATTTAACAAGGGGCAATCTTTAAGCAAATAACAGAACAATTCCCCAGGCAAGAAAAGCGACGCCTACAGTTTTACAAATAAGCTTTGATTCGAGTGGCATGGATTTCTCCAATATAACCAACAAGGTGATCAAAGCCATTCCCAGCAGGTTCATTACGCCTACGGCAAACATGATCAGCATCTGTGCCCAGCAACAGCCTAAACAGTTTGCGCCATGTTTCAGCCCCATATTGAATGCGCCTGCTGCGTCATCCTGCCATTCATTTAACAAAAAACCCATTGGGGTTTTGCAGTGTGTCAAACAAGCATTTTTTATCGGCATAAACTGATAAAAGCCTGCCAAAAATAAAATACCGGCAGCTAATATCGAATTCTGATTCTCCATCATCGGCGATAACCAGGCTAGTCCATGCATTTGCCATTGCAGCAGCGTTAACACGCTGCTGAATAGCAGCCATATGCCCAGATAGGCTGAAATGAACAGGTAAGTCAGTTTATGGGGTATTTTATTTTGTTGTCGGCAAACCCGGGCAAAGGTCAGAATCATGGGGATTGCTGAAGGCAGCATCATTGCCGCCATCATGACCGCCCACATAAAATAAACCAAGGCGAAATCTGTAAAACGCCATGCTAATGACTCGGAGGGAGGCATCCACATACTCGACATCGGTTGAGATGTCATTTGATCATGCTGATAAAACAGATAGCCCCAGGCAGCAAGAATCCCTGCCAGCACAACAGCTAATGTAGCCGTCCGGGTTTTAAACCAGACCATTACGGCTGATAAACAAATGCCGAGAAATAACCGTTACACTCGGAAAATTGCCAGTTTTTATCATAATCCTGATACTGATAATTTTTTGATTTGGCGACAACCGTGGGATGACTTGTTACCACGCACAATGGCGGATTGCTTAGGGTTGCCTGTCCACCGGTTATGCCCTGGATACTTTCAATATCGGCCTGCGCTATACCGGGAATAGTCATACACCGATTGTTGCCTTGTTCCTGGTAGTCGATTTTTACTTTTTTTACGCCCAAAACTTCACTGACAAAGCTCATTAAAATAGCTGGATGTCCACCTTGCTGGCCGCTAAAAATTTGCACAATCGCATCAACTTGACTGTCATCGGCCCGTTCGTCAACATATAAAGCTGCCTGCCAGTTGCCGTCTATCATGAGTCCTGGCGAGTAACATGCCATGGCAACATTCAAGTCATCCAGTGATTGATCACCAAGATGCCCTTGTTCAATATGCCATGCCACCAACAGCTTGCAATCGCCATTTGTCGGCGGTTGCAGCCATACGCAAGGACAGGCGGTTTCGCAGTTACAGGTTTCAAAATAACTGCCCTGCAGAATCCAGTTTTTGGTTTCCGACATGCTATCACTCCTAAAACGGTTCTTTAAACGGCCTCAAATCCAGTTCATGGGTCCAGGCGCTGGGATGCTGATTGTGCATGGCCCAGTAGGTTTCCGCGATGGCGTCCAGTTGTAACAAGCCATCCTGGCCTTTGGCTTTGACATAATCAGGGAACTGGTTTCTCGCCCGCTCACCGTCAATCACGCCGTCAATTACAGCATGGATCACATGTATGCCTTGCGGTGAAAATTCTCTTGCCATGCCTTGCGCCAATGCCCTTAAACCGGCTTTCGCAGAAGCGAATGCTGTAAACGGGGGTTTTGCCCTTAATGACGCTGTCGCGCCGGTAAAAATCACCGTCCCTTTTTGTCTGTCTTTCATTGCATGAATGGCTTCCTTGCCAAAGTAAAAAGCACCCAGGCAATTTTGCTGCCAAAGAGTAGTAAATGTTTTCGCATCGGTTTCCAGCAAAGGCGATGGGATATTGCTGTCTACATTGTAGGCAGCAATATCGAGGCTATAACCATCAAGTTGCGCTATTTTGAATAAATGCGCAACGTCGCGTTCAACCGTTGCATCGGCGATAACAGCAGTGGCTGAGCCGCCTTTTTGCCTGATTTTTTCTACTACCCGTTGAAGCTTGTCTTCACTTCGTCCGGCTATATAAACATGTAAACCTTTTGTTGCAAAATAGCTGGCGAGTGTCGCGCCCAAGCCCTGCTCCGGACCAACCCCGATGACAACAGCTGAACATTTTTTCTCCATCATTAATTTCCTAAATTAAGCATCATTGAACAAGGGCTAAAGGCTAAAGGCTAAAGGCTAAAGGCTAAAGGCTAAAAATTGAAATCCCACTTAACCTTAAATGCAAGCTATTCTCGCCCTTCGCCTTTTTAATCCTTTCTGCCGAATATCAATGAGAAATTATTGGCCGGCATATTGATTTGCTCTTTTAATTCCAAGCCATGTCTTTCTGCAACCTTTTTCAGGTCGACTACATCTTTTAAACCCCATTCCGAAACACCGGCAGAACTCAATGTCTGATGAAACTCTTTATTGGAATCGGTGGTGAAAGTACCTTCCACCTGAAATGGGCCGTAAATCAGCAAAAATCCTCCCTCCTGAAGCAGCAGTGATGCACATTCCATCATGCGATCCGCAATCGAAATGGGCGCCACCTGAAAAATGTTAATGCAGAATATGGCTGCAAAGGAATCTTCATTGCCGGGATTAAACCAGGTCTCAGGATCGGTCAGATCCAGATGCACAGGATCGGCGATATTATCATTCTTGTGATCGATTGACAGTTTCTTGATATTATCAAAAACTTCCCTGTCTTTATCGGACGGATGAAAATGCAAATGCTCGAAATGCGGTGCAAAATAGTTGATGTGCATGCCGCTGCCGCTGGCCAGTTCTAAAACATTTGCCGGATCTTTAGGCAGCTTTTCTTTTAAAACGCCTAGCAGTGGTTCACGGTTGCGACTTCCGGCCCAGGCAACATACTCGCTTAATGGATGCGGATCTAAGGGTGGTTTATCTTGGATCATTATTAACTCCTCATAATTATTTGTTGTACTTCAATAGCAGCAAATATTGTGCCAGTAATTATTAATAATATTTATGTTAATTTACAATGCCTTGATTTTTAACCTTGCCAAATTAAGGAAGCCATTCTTCAATTAGAGAAAATCAACTTCACAAAACATCATAATCAATAACCCTCTTTCCGATTTAACATCTGCTTTTTCGCAAACGCTCATCCTTACGCTGCTGCACTGCAGCAAACAATTGCTTAAGCAAATTGCCAAAGCTGGAACAATCGTTTCTTGAAAAAACTCTAAAATAGCTTCAGATTTTCCCAGATCTCCAGGGCAGGCGCTGCCGGGATTCCTTTCGCCTGAATGGCTATAGCAGCATCGAATGTTTTGTCACGGGTTGATCCACCCGCACCAAATGTAACCGAAAAAAAGTCAGGATTGAGTTTTGCCAGCTTGTCATGGACAATCTGTAAACTTGCCGCGCCCTCTTCCGATTTTGGTGGATAAAATTCAAAACTGAAAAGTTGCGAAGGTGTTTTTTGTGATTGCATTTTATCTTTTTGCTATTGAGGGCATAAAAAGCTCACTCAGGCTCGGTGGGTATGCCAACCTTAAAGGATAGGTCGCGCTGATTGCGCAACCCATCCCACAGTCGTTAATCAATAACGGTAATGATCGGCTTTAAACGGTCCTTCAACCGGAACATTAATATATCGGGCTTGCTCGTCGGTTAAGACGGTCAAATTCACGCCCAGCTGCTTTAGATGCGATCTTGCGACCTT
>NZ_JAWPOH010000104.1:0-7296 GCF_037671525.1 Methylobacter svalbardensis | reverse complement strand
TAGCATCAAAGCAGGACTCAATCAATTCGAGGACTTTGGGTTCGTCGGATAGTTGATTTAAGGCAGCGTTCAGCAGTTTGCGCTGGTGATGATCTAATTCACGGATTGCAGTAATTAATTGAAAAAACTCGGCGTTTTTCATGATGATCTCCAATTGAAAACCTACATGGCTTATTTTATGAAAAAGAAATAAAAAATTCCATAGTTAACGATGACATAGCCTACTTTTTTGAATCCCTTAACCCAAAGTGCTGTATTTAAAGGCCAGTGATCCTTCGAGACATACATAACCGTTCCTAAAGAGCCAGAACGACCAGTGACCACGCCGGGACCTTTTACCTTTGCCTGATTATGGAAGCCATTAACACCGGTTGAGGCATAAATAGGTATTGATCCATCAACACGGTTATTTGAAGGTAGATCAAAGCCACGCTGAAGAATTAGAAGATTTTCAAGTGGTTCTTTGCTCCACCCCTCCGGCACACCATCAACAATCCTGACATGCTCATGCCCGGGGAAGCGCAGGTAAACAAACCACTCCTGATACAACAGACGCGCTGAATCTTCCAAAAGCTGAATTCGACGGCGGTTGTTTTTAATTAGTTCATCATAAGAAGACAAAAGATCGACAATTTTTTCTTGAATAGGAATGTTGGGCAGTTTTAGTTTCATTCCTTTTAAAACTGTCAAGTTTATATTTGGTTGCGCCGCTTGGCCTCCAAAGCTTTGACATATAGTAAAAGTGCTTGGATTTTTGAAGTGATAATAGACAAATCTCGGTAAAGCTTTTTCAGGGTCAACCCTCACAATCCCAACTGCTTGATTGGTATTTGCCGGTAAATCTTCCTCCCTTACAAACCCACATTTACCGACATTTGCTCCTGCAATTGTGATTAAAACATCATCTTTAGCCAACTGTGAACGCTTCAGTTTTTCATGAGTTGCTTCAGTAATAAAAGTAAAGCCTGATCTTTCCAGTGATACGTCGCCATTCAAAGCTTCAGCCTTAACAAAGTTAACACCTTCATCGGTAAACGGCATTCCATAAGTTGTAGGAGTCGTACCTTTAGTTACAACCTCTATAATACTTTCTAGCACAGTCTCATTCCAGCTCATATCCCCAACTCCTCAAAGTTTCGGGCAATCTGTACCGCAAGTTCAGCCGCTTCTTCATCAGAGCGGGACGGGGTTTGTAACCCCGTCCTTAACGTTTCAATACGCCTAGAGATATCCCGAACGTTACGGAACGGGTTGAAAACCCGTTCCAGCCCAAGTCTGGAAGCTGGAGCTTCCGGCACTGAATTCCCAAGCTGGAGCTTGGGAACTAGCGAAATCTCGCGCCAACTCATATCCCCAACTCATCAAAGTTATGAGCAATCTGTGCAGCCAACTCTGCCGCTTCTTCATTCAGCCCTTTAAGTTCGATATGGATGTCGCGCAGGGATTCTTCAAAATCAAAGTCTTCATCCACTTCTTCGGGCGCGACACCAACATAACGACCAGGGGTCAAACTCCAATCAGCGGCTTCGATAACCTTAACATCCACCAGTTTAACCAAGCCTTCCACATCCGCCAGTTTGCCATCGGGAAAACGCGACAACAACCAATGGGCTTGTTTGTAAAAATAACGTACCTGTTTAAGCTGCTCGACGGTATGTTTACGCCAAAGTTCAATTTGTTTGTAATTGCGTTGCAACAAGGCACGCGCCTGATTGAATTGTTTTACTTCGGATTTTAACTGCTTTTCTTCATCGATTAGTTTGACCTTCTTGCCCAAATCCCTCTCTTGTGCAGTGCCAAGTGATTCAATTTGCTGTTCGAGCAATGTGACCTTGTTTTTGAGTAGCTCTATAGCCTGCTGTGTTTGATTGCTAGCCAGCTTGCCAAGTTGATCAACGGTCTTGATCAGGTCACGACTCGTTTCTACCAATGACGCAACGGTTTGTTCGCGTTGATTAACAGTTGCTATATCCTGCTTGCCTAGTAAAGGCGTGAAAAACAGGCTTGCTGCTTTGAAACACCCGACATCCTCACGCAGCTGAGTAAGTTGCTGCTTTATGTCATTACTATTGATTTGATTGTCCTGATTAACTTCATCCAACGTGCGAATCTGGCGTTGCAAGTTAACCATCAACCAAGCGAGTCCGCGCTGTTGTTTACTAGGCAGCAATGCGTGGTTTAAGCAGATCAACGTCTCATTAAGGTAACTGACCACCAGCTCAACAAAACGCTGCTCTTGTCGACGATACAACCAGACAATCGCGCTGAGGTTTTGCAATTGCTCCGGGCTAAAGTCCATGATTTTTCGGGTGACTTTGCGATACACATTCCGGGCATCAATCATCAGGACTTTATCTTGATGCAACTGCGGCTTGGCTTTATTCAAAAACCACAATTGGCAAGGCACGGTACGGGTATAGAAGAAGTTACCGCGTATGTCGATCATCAGATCAACATGCCCCGTTTTGACCAGTTGCTCACGTACTTTGGCTTCGTCACGTCCGGCGCTGGATGCCTGCGATGACATAACAAAGCCTGCCCGACCGGTTTTATTCAAATAGCTGTAGAAATACTGAATCCACAAGTAGTTGGCGTTGGACACTTTTTTGGTTTTGTTGGTGCCGGGCAAGCCAAACGGTAACCGCGGGTCATTTTTAACTTTTTCGGCATCGACTTCATCGACGTTGAAAGGCGGATTTGCCATCACATAATCGACCGTGCCGAACAGGCCATCGTGTGGGTCTTTATAATAGGTAATCGCCTCTTCACCACCAATAATGTTGCCCTCTAAGCCATGAACAGCCAGGTTCATTTTGCCCAAACGAGTGGTTACACGGTTTTTTTCGTGTCCGTAAAAGGTAAGCTGATAGGGGTTTAGCTGGTGCTGTTCCATAAAATGCGCACTTTGCACAAACATACCGCCAGAACCACAAGCAGGGTCAAAAATCCTACCGTGATCGGGTTCGATCACATTCACTATCAGTTGCACCAGGGAAACCGGCGTGAAGAATTCACCACCATCGTGAGCGCCTTGTCCGGCAAATTCGGTCAAAAAGTATTCGTAAATACGACCGATAATATCGCCGGTAGCTTTTTTTAATTCATCCGGATTAAGAGCTCGCAATAACATTCCCAGAACATCGTCGGGAATCGTCCGGTATTCCTGCTTGGGCAACTGGCCGCGTAAATTGACGTAATCAGCTTCAATAGCTTCCATCGCCTGGATGATGGCTTCCTGACGGTCATCGGCATCGGTCAGTGCGACCAGCGTGTCAAACTGGGCTTCCGGCTTAAGGTAAATCGCACTTTTTTGTGAAAAATCTTCTTTAGTGACTTCTCGGGTTTTACCACCACGACTTGGCAGATTGGCGACAATTTCATCTTGCACCGCCAGAAAACGGCTGTATGCATGGCGTAAAAAAATCAATCCCATGACCGGTAAAAAGTATTCGTTACTTGCCAGCTCCGAGTTGCTGCGTAAGGTATCTGCGGCTTTCCACAGGCGTTTTTCAATTGCTTCGATATTTTCTAGTTGAGCCATTATGTTTTATTCTGTCGCTTTGTATGAATAATTGGCCTGGGCTCAATTCATTAGTTGATCTGATTGGTAACGATACCGGTGTGCTTACCGTTTTTATTGTTGTTGGTTTTCACCGTCGAAAAGGGATTGCTGCACAGGAATGACCACATTATGCAGCTTACAATGATCACGAATCATAACTTCCACCATGTTGGTGAGACTGCGGTGTTCTTTTTCTGCCAACAAGCGCAAACCTTCCTTAATAGCCGGATCGACACGCAAAGTTAATGTTGTGGATTTTATGGTTGCCATAAGCTAACACCTAAAAGTAGTACCTTAAAATGAGTGTACTGCAAATATACAGCACTCTACCTTCATTCAACAATCTTATCATTTTTTAATTAAAATACGTCTAAAGCCAAGGGGATTTCAAACGGAGAAAATTGCCTGGCACAAGGTTGCTGGGGGGCGCAGACAAATGTTGTTCTTGCGGATTGCTTGCGTTAATTGGCGTTAACAAAAGTTACTTTTTAGGTGGTTTTGGTATATTTGGAGTTAACCATTGACGAGCAGTTACCGTATGCAATTCCAGTCAAATGTGCCTTCTACTGCCTGGATTGATAACCACAAGATGCACGATAAACGTGCTGTTAGTCGCTGTGATTTTGTTAGAATTAATTTTTTCGTAATAGATGCATACACGACATACATAACTGAATTAACTATCAAAGTGTATGTTGTGTATGTGTTTAATGACAATTATCTGCTTGACCAATGCCAGTTAATCTTCAAAAGCAATTGGCCAAGCAGATTAGAACCTACACTAAGGAACTAACCAATCTTCATCAGGCCAAGTCTGATCTAACACTTCTTCACGGTTCCCCTTTTGGATCAAAAAAGACAGAATCTCATGGGGTTTGCTGAAATTTAAGTCATCGATCCAGATAACCTGACGTACGTGGCGCTGAAGGCGTCTAAGGTGCCCACGCCGAGCGTTACTGTCGTGCAATGAATATAAAGCTGAATTTAACCCATAATCTTCAGTATTTTCACGGAATTCACTAGGAGGCTGTCCGAGAATAGAGTTCTTTGGAAAAGCTACTTTTGTGCCCATGAAATTTTTTAATTTTTCCGGAGGCCTATTTTTGAAATTGCCCTGTCTATAAAATTTAGCCATTAAACTTGGCTTTTGAGCGGTTTATTCCCTGATTTTCACCTATATGGCTAGGTTTGTAGCCCAATGACCAAATTCCGGACGGACGATTTCCGTAAAAATGGCTTTGGCAATTTTTTTGATATTGTGCGTGGCGCATACCAGTGAAAATTCACCCGCAACTTTTTCTTTGCCTCGAACACTAAAACTGCGAAAGCCGCTGTTTTTGATGTGTCCAAACACCGGCTCAACAATCGTTTTGCGCTTACCGTAAACCGCTTTGGCAGATTCCGTTTTCATTTTGCTATTCATCTGTTGACGCAATGGCTCTTTGTCATCGGTATTGAGGGTGCGGGCTTCTCCTTTAGCGGATTGGCAGCAACGGCTCTGCAGCGGGCAATCGGCGCAGACCTTGGCGGAGCCTTGATACACCCGGCTGCCGTCTTGGCCTTCGCGTTTCATGGTTAAGACTTGTCCGCCGGGACAAGTAAAGGTGTTGTCGGCTTCGTGGTAGTCGAAGTCCGCCTTGACCAGTTTTCGATCCGAGCCATCCAACGGCGTTTTGGGTGATTTTTCGCCTTTGTCGGTGGCGATATAGGCATCGGTGCTGCTTTGCTCAAGGGCCTGTAGATTGTCTCCGGACAGGTAGCCATTGTCTGCGCTCAATCGGTCAGGCAGCCGGCCGGCAGTGTCCTGCAACGCTTTCAGGGCGGGTTCGATTTCTTGTTTGTCGTTGGCGTTTTGGCTGATGTGCAGGCCGACAATGATTTGCCGGTCTGCATCAACGCTGATCTGGGCGTTGTAGGCGTAATCGAAGTGGCCTTTCTTGCCCATGATGCGGGCCTCGGTATCGGCAAAGCTGATTTGCTTTTTGTCTTCAATGTCTTTACCTGGGTTAAGCTGTTCTTCACGTAGCTCAAGGGCTTTCAATTTGTCTTGAGCTGAAAACACCACGACTGTAGGCGTAGATCAGGATTGAGATAATTTGCTTGGGATGATAGGCCTTTTGGCCTTTGACGCTGTAGCCACTTTCAATCGTTGTGGTATCAAGCTGTTGAAACAGATCAGCATAAAGATAGCATTCGTGATTTTCCGGGAGAAGATCAAAAATATGCCTGGGAAATAACTGGTGTTGATTAAATTCAACCGGACTTGACTTGAAAGGAGCTGGCATGGCGTGACCCAATGACGTTATTTGCTGCGAATTATAACATAATGCATTGTTTATATTGAATATTTAAATGATGTTTTGTGGCGGTTTGGGCTGCTTTATGAAAATAGGGCGGTAAGGAATATGGGGCTTTATTTTTATGGCTATTCTCGGACAGCCTCCTAGCCGATCAAGGTCCGAATCAACTTTCTATCGCATACTGCGAGAGGAAAATCAACTTGCCCATCGGCGTAGCGAACGTCCTGCTCAAACACGTACCAAACCGCGTGCAGTCTGTGCTACAGCACCTAACCAGCTCTATAGCTGGGACATTACCTACCTGCCATCACTTATCCGCGGACAGTTCTTCTATCTGTATCTATTTGTTGATATTTTCAGCCGAAAGATCGTCGGTTGGCAAGTGTATGAAGAAGAAAACAGCGCCTTGGCTGGCGAACTGTTACGCGATCTATGTCATCGTGAAGATATACAGTTTCAACAGCTTACGCTGCATTCTGATAACGGCAGTCCAATGAAGGGATCGTCTATGCTGGCGACCTTGCAGCAGCTCGGTGTCATGCCTTCCTTTAGTTGGCCTTCAGTTAGTAACGATAATCCTTATTCAGAATCGTTGTTTAAGACCTTGAAATATCGCCCTAACTATCCGTTAAAGCCATTCGCCGATGTCACAGAAGCACGTCAATGGGTCACGGGGCTAGTGGAATGGTACAACAACGAACATCGCCACAGCGCTATCCAGTTTGTCACCCCAGCGCAACGTCATGAAGGTTTGGACGAAAAGCTTCTGGATAACCGTAAAACCGTCTACGGGGCTGCTCGTGCTAAACATCCGCAACGCTGGAGCGGAAGCACACGGAATTGGCAAAGAATCCAAGCAGTTCACCTTAATCCTGATAAGACCGAAGCAAAAAAAGATGCTGCCAAGGAGGTGATTATTGAGAACAAAAAAGCAGCGTAAGTTTTAACCGTCGAGGCGACAACTACATTGACAATTTCCGTAGTTGATGGTGCTTTCTTAGGCGCGAATCTTCTTAAAATTCCTCAAGGTGGATGGTTTCCACTGGTAGTGGGTGCGACTCTGTTTTTCATGATGTCCACCTGGCGATGCGGACGGCAGGTACTGACCTATCATCTGCAAAATGCAGCCATATCGCTGACCACGTTTATTACCAACCTGACTTTGTTTCCGCCGATGGCAAGAGTCCACGGAACGGCTGTTTACATGAGCGCACGCAATCTCAGAATGCCCCATGCCTTGCAGGTCAATTTCGAGCATAATCAGGTATTGCATGAACGGATTGTATTGCTAACCATATCTATAGACTTCCAGAAAATTAATTTCCAAAACAGTAAAAAACTCCTTTGAAGATATACTTATTTCTACTGAAAAAACTTAAAGGAGCACTTAAAATCATAACGCTAAGCTTTTCGAATTCAATTGTACAAAAACTG
>NZ_JAWPOH010000103.1:0-7304 GCF_037671525.1 Methylobacter svalbardensis | reverse complement strand
GATAAGAATCCTGCGGCTAAGCTCAAAGAATTGGCTGGACTTATTGATGAGGTTTTTCAGTTAATGCCTTCTGGAAAACATATGGTTGGGAGGGATTTGGGGCGTTTAGGGCCGACGGTTTCGCTACAGTACCGTGCTGCTGGATAATTTTCCAAGAATCAGGCTGCAAAAAATTTAAAAACTTGAACATCGAGTATAAGCTGGATAAAGGATCAATGAGATATTGTTACGCATCAGCACCCATAACCGGAGGCATTATGTCACTGAATAAATTAGAACCACTGCTCATCGAAAAGTTAGCCGAATTACAAAAGCAAGGTCTATGCAAGGGTAATGAGAAAGTCATCACCGGCATGAAAGCTGCCGCTGACGGCTTTGGCATCCGCTATTTTCTTGAAGGCTACGGGGATAGGGCTTTCCTGCGGATGAATTCAAATTCCTACCTGGGACTTGCCGTGCATCCATTGGTTATTAAAGCGGAAGCTGCGGCCGCTGAAAAATTCGGCACCGGTCCCGGAGCTGTTCGTTTTATCAGCGGCACTTACCAACCGCATATTAAACTGGAACAAAAACTGGCAAAATTTCATGGTCGCGAATCGGCAATGCTGTTCAGTTCGGCTTATACGACTATGCTGGGAGTCCTGCCTCAGTTTATTACTGCCGATACCTTAATCATCAGCGATGCACTGAATCATAACTGCATTATCAATGCGATACGCCTGTCCCATCCTGCCGGCAAAGAAATTTATGCGCATGCAGATATCAATGCTCTGGACAACATTCTTGAAGCTTACCAAGGCCGGGTCAAACGCGTTTGCCTGGTTACTGACGGAATTTTCAGCATGCGCGGTGATTACGCAGACCTCGATAAAATAAGCGCTTGCTGCAAACGGCATGAACAGGCGTATGAACAAGGCATTATCAGCATTGTTGATGATTCGCATGGCGTTGGTGCGTTTGGCCGGACCGGGCGTGGCACAGAAGAATATACCCGGGGTAAGGCGGATATTTTAATCGCTACGCTCGGTAAAGCCTTTGGTGTGAATGGCGGCTATGTCGTTTCCAGTTCGACGGTCATTGATTATTTACGGGAAACCTCACCGTTTTATATTTATTCAAATCCGATTACGCCGGCTGAAGCGCTTGCGGCAAGCGCGGCTTTAGATATTGTCAGCAGTCCTGAAGGCTTGCATCTGCTGGAAAAACTGCGGGCATTTAGCGTCCGGCTTAGAGCAGGACTTGATCAACTGGGTTTTGAAACGCTACAGGGAGAGCATCCTATCGTCCCCATCCTGACCAGAGACACGGAAAAAACATCGGCTTTGGTAACGCATTTATTGGCGCATAATATCCTGGTTACCGGGCTTAATTACCCGGTTGTCCCTCAAGGTGAACAGGAAATCAGATTGCAGGTTTGCGCAGAGCATACCGAAAAAGATATAGACTATTTATTGACCAAGCTGGCTGATTTCCAGTGATTATTCTCTGATGTTACGCAGGCAACCCAAAAATCAATAACTTACAAAACAAAAAATGATCATACGTTATTGATAGTTCGTAGTCGGTGCGTAACATCAGTTCTTTATATGGAAAGGTAGAAGGCTTATACGTGTAAACTGTTTTAAATAAAGTGTTTTGTTATCACGATGGCAGTAAGAAATTTACTGTAACCTGCATAATAACGCTTTATAAAATTAACCGCCTTTTTATAACTTTAAGAGTAACTGATTATGCAAAATACTTTCACTATCCGGCCGAATCTAATAATCGCTTGTGTAGCTTTACTATTCAGCGGTTGCGCTTCTGATCCTGTATCCGCCCCCATCCTTTCCGGCGAACAAATGCTGAGCGAAAGCCAAGGCATAGCAAACTTGGGTGATAGATGGCAAAAAGGTAAGCAATTGGTTGAACGCGGTAATATTTTAGTTAGCGAAGGCCAAAATAAAATTGTGGAAGGTAACCGAATGATTGAAGAAGGTGAAAAAGCGAAGAACGAGAGCGAGGAAAGCTATAAAAACACAAAAAAGTAATCTGCGGTAGAGCCGGTTCTATCAGTAACGATATCCAATGAACCTGGAAAAATCATTTGATCCACGAAAAACACAAAAAGCACGAAAATATTCAAAGAGATACCAGGTTGCAGATCGTCACCCAAAGGGTGAATAGCTAAATCAACATAACATATTGATTTCTTTCGTGTCTTTCGTGCTTTTCGTGGACTAACTGCCGTTTTTAGGATGAACGCCATCAGCAATTTGTGCCTGAATGAATCCATACTGCTGTTTTAACATCGATTTTTTACGGTGTTGCCTGAGTAATGGGCGATTACAAAACGCGGCGCAAATCGGCAGGATAGTCGGTTTACCTGCATTTTTCATCAACAATACCGCCCTTGTGTGATCTCGTTATTCGGTGGTATTGGCAATAATTCTATGAATTCGTTTACTGCTGATAGCGATAATGATCAAAATAAACGGAATTGAAATGCCCTCAATGATTCCCGGATTGACTTTCCAACCCATGATATGCAGCATTTCGGCCAGTTTACCGATAAGACTGGCTGCATAATAAGTAATGGCAACCATCGAGATGCCTTCAACCATTTGTTGCATCCGCAGTTGCATTTTTGCCCGTAAGGCCATTGACGTGAGCAAGCCCTGATTTTGTCGCTCAATAATGATGTCGACACGGGTGCGTAGTAATTGGCTTGCGTTGCTGACGCGTTCGGAAAGCAGGGTAAAGCGGTGCGAAATGGATTCGCAGGTATTAATCGCCGGTTCCAGTCGCCGCTTGATAAATTCACCCAAGGTCTGAATACCTTGAATCCGGACTTCGCGCAAATCGTTAACGCGTTGCTCCACCAATTGATAATAGGCACTGGCAGCCGCAAAGCGAAAGTGATTGCTGGAGATGTAATTTTCAACTTCAGCGGCCAGTGTGGTTAACTCATCCAGTAACTCGCCATCATTATTGTCAGGCAGCGTCATTGAGTTGGTGATGGTATACAGTTGCCGATCCGACTTTTTTAAGGCCGGATACAATTTGCGTGCAATCGGAAAAGCCAGCAACGCCATAACCCGATACACTTCAATTTCAAACAGCCGTTGCAATAAACGCCCTGCCTGCTCAGCTCTTAAGTCGTTGTTAATAATCAAAAAACGGCTAAAACCATCAACGTGAATGCGGAAATCGGTAAATACCGAGGCCGCACCGCCGGTGACTTTAGAGCCGATGACCGGATTGTCTGCAAAGTAAGACGAGAGAGACGCTAAATCAATATTTTCATCATAATGAATATCGGCAGCGGAGACTATGGTTGCATGAGCGGCAACAATGACTTGCCCGGTTAATTGCGACATCCAATCTACCGGAACTTTTTTTAGGGCAACATCCGCAAAAGGATCTTCAGGCGAATCATGCACATAAAAGCTGTAAGTACTAAACTCGCCGTGTTGTTCCCAGCGTATTTGAAAGGAATTAAAGGTGGCGCTAAAGTGATCGACTTCTTTTTCAGGCGGGGCCACGCCAAATCGTTCGCAAAGCGTTATCAAATGTCTGCGTTCTTGCATTTTTTCGTCATTAGACAGCAATAGCGCAAGATGACTGGCTCTAACCGGCAAATTGAGATTAAACGGTGCCCGGGCGTGGACCTCGTTGTGAAGTACAAAGCGTTGTGGATGATTTTCAGGAATGGGAAATAAAGTTGCCACGGTTTTTTTAGGATCAAATAATGAATGGAGTCAATTTTACCTAAAAAATACAGTCGAGCTTGGCTATTATTGTCAATCCAATGAAATTGTAAACTCAACCCAAAGTCCAAAAAGCCTGATTTCATACTTTTGCGAACAGACATCAAACGAAATTTTATGCGTACGAAGCATAAGTCAAGGTTGGTTTTACCCGTGTTACATGCCAATAAAATATTAAAAATTCGTCTGCGGAATTTGGGAATTATATTTTTTTGATTTTGTCATAAACAAATTAACTCGTCATCGTGACTCAGTAGTCTGCGTTACGTTCAAAATCAGCTTCCGCCTAAATAAATATTGAGAGTCGTAAGCTTATGGGGGGACAACCGTCCAGCGGCCTACTGAGTCATGATGAATTACGGGAGGAAAAGTAATTCAAGGGTTAATTCTTCTTCGCTATTCTCGGTCAGTCTTCGTATTCTAGCAGAACCTGCCCTACCTAAACACTTACTAATTTTAGGTTTTTTCACGCTAAAACTGGTAAAAACTCAAATTCTATCTATGCTTCATCTCAGCTAATTTGAGAATTAATGAATGACCATTTACAACCAACTGATTACTTGCAACGACAATAACTCAAACGAACCGACTGAATTTAATAAGTTTTTGCTGTCTGACTCCAAGGCTTTTACTTTTACCGATAATAAGTTGCCCGATAATTTCTTAGAAAATCTTGTTTTTCTTGTTACCAGAAAGCCCAAACGATTAATTGCACATATTCAGCGTATTTATCATTGTTACCAGATAAATTCACAGGAACAGCTTTTCGCGGCGCTGATCGATTTACTGGTTGTTTTAAATAGACGGGGGCTGGCAATCAGCAGACGGATGATCATCGGAACAAAATCAAAATTGTCCGGAGAGCAATATAAGATACTGCATGATTTTATGGCTGAGGATTTTGATGTTGCGCTGCTGGCCGGGAACCAATACTCGGTTTTTACCAAAGGCCTGATTGGAACCGGAAATCTGGTTCAACAGCTTGAAACCTCCAATAAACAAACCTATGACCCACTGGTTCTGGCTCATGATTATATTGAATATAGCCAACTGGATGAAGCAAAAGACATACTGGAAAGAGCCATAATCAATCAACCGCAAAGATTGGAGCTGCATCAGTGCTTATTAGAACTTTATAAATCGACTCGCGATACTTCGGGATTTATAACCATGTTTAATATTGTCTCCGGCTTAGATGTGGCCATGCCCAGTGACTGGGGTACATTACAAGCGTTTTTTAATGAGCGTAAAAATGAAAGATAAACGCAAAAGTTCTTTAAAAATCGCTCTCCACGGAATGGATGACCGAGCCTATAAAATGATGGCGATGTATCTTCAAGGACCCTGTAAAGGGGCCGCTGTTGTCGTCGAAGACCTGAATGCCGAAGTTGATATTATCGATGCCGATTCTGTAAAAGCAAAAAAGTTGCTTGAACAGAGACTGACTGAGTCGGACAGACCGATTATTGCATTATCCCTACAGGAACTGGCATTTAAAAATATTCTCTATGTAAAAAAACCGATCAAAACCGCCGACCTGCTGTCCGCCTTGAGCGAAGCCGATGCGATTGTATCCGCAAAGAAAAAACCGCAACACTCAGTCGGTACACATACGAAAAATACCGCCGCCCTTCAGGCGCAAGACTCAATTGCCAAAACTGAAAATCTTTTATCGTCAGAAAAAAATCAGCTTAAAAAGCAGACTACAAAAACTGATGAACAGAAAAAAACCTCCAAACACCAAACTGCAATGCAGCTTGATGAAGGGAAATTTAGCGCGTATATAGGATCTGTTCCAGGTCTGGATGTAAATGACCCGAAGCAATTCCCGGATGCAGTTTACAACCCTAAAGATTATTTTCAGGGATATGTTCAGTCAGCCTTGATGGTAGCTGAAGCCAAAAAACAGGTGCTGCGCTTAAACTCAGGCTGGAAGTCGCTGATTATTTTTCCCCATAACCATGAAGTCTGGCTTGATGCCGATGACAAGCAACTGAGGGCTTTTGCCAGCGTGGCCATGAATAAAATTTCAGCCCCCAAAATGACCCTTATTCCGGTGGAATCAAATCCCGCATCAATTCAGGAAGACTTGGAAAAGTTTCATAACAAGGATGCGTTTCTATGGAAGCTGGCTGTATGGACGTCTAAAGGACGTTATCCAAGCGCTCTGGATATTCACCGGGCTGTTTTTTTAAAGAACTGGCCAAATTTTACCCGCCTTGTTGTCACTCCTCATGCATTACGGATTTCAGCATTGCTTATAGCAGGCCCCAGAACCTTGCCGGATATCGTTGAGGTTTTAAAAATCAAACTGCAATATGTGTTCGTATTTATCAGTGCCGCTTATGCACTGGGACTGGTTGGACAAGCTAAAAGAGAAGTCGATGAAATCTTTCAACCGCCCGCTATCAAAAAAAGCGAACAACAAGGCTTGTTAAGTAGAATTCTCGGAAAATTACGCGCAAATAAATCATAGAGTTGGAGCAATATGAGTCATTACAAAATCATTTTTACCGGCCCGGTAGGTGCGGGTAAAACAACAGCCATCGAATCAATCAGCGATACACCGCCTATTAAAACAGATGCTTCTGCCAGTGACATGACCAAGGCCAAAAAAGCATCGACTACGGTGGCTATGGACTACGGCATTATGAATCTAGCCGACGGTGAGAAAATTCATCTTTATGGTACGCCCGGACAGGAACGTTTTGATTTTATGTGGGATATCCTGACTACAGGCGGCATAGGCCTGATTTTGCTGCTTGATAACACCAGAGCGGATCCTTTTCAGGATATGAAATTCTTTCTGGATTCATTTCAGAAATTCATAGCTGAAACGAATGTAGCCATTGGCGTGACCCAAATGGATCTGAGCAATAAGCCGACTATTAACGACTACCATATCCAGCTGCAAGGAATGGGTATAAAACCACCGGTATTTTCTGTGGATGCCCGAGTTAAAAATGATGTCTCTATTTTAGTGCAGTCATTACTGTATTCGTTGGATCCCGGAATTGAGGTATGAGCGCCTATTCGATAACAGAAGGGTTACACCTGTATCCAACGCCGGCCGGCGCTTATTATGCTGTCTGTACAACGGAAATGGATAAGCCGCGTCAATTTTTAAGAGCATTGCTAAAGCGGCAACAAACCTGTGCGCTCAATATAGCCAATCTGCAACAGTTGATGGTTCAGGATGACGAACAAAAATGCATGGAATTGCTGCATCATTGCCAGAAATTAGGCTGGATTCAGGGGCTAGATGCCTTACTTCAATATCCGCAGGGTGCATTAGAAGAAATTTTGCCTGAACTGTTAACTGATGTTACGCACCCACCCCTCAAAAAGCGTATTATTTCGGGATGGAAAAAATAAAACTAGAATTATACACAGACTACCTGATCTGCAATAACGGGTTTGCGACGGCAACCGGATTGTCGGCAATGATGGAAGGGGATATAAGCCATGACCAGATGACGCGTTTTCTGGCATCGAAAGCATTTACCTCCAAAGACCTTTGGAGTCAGGTTAAAGCAACGGTACGCCAGATAGAAC
>NZ_JAWPOH010000102.1:0-7463 GCF_037671525.1 Methylobacter svalbardensis | reverse complement strand
ATCGGATGGAGAGCCCGGCGCTAAAAGCATATGGAAAGGGTTCCAGAGAATACAAGACTGCGTGTATGGAATACAGATAGCCCGCAAGCTAGATGGACTGGTTTAGTATTTGTGTGTAAGGAGATGGCATTAACCTCATGTTTTTTAACTGGCTGTTTAAAGATTTTAAATTGGATAACGATCTTTTTTGCTGTGCCATGGCAATATCGCCACTTTTGTCCGCAATTGCCATGGCAATGTTATCGATATGTTTTTCAATCAGCTCGTTAATCAGATGACGGTGGCTGTTTTCCATGCCGCCTAGAATCTCATTAGCTTTAATCTCCATATTTTTGCTCCACAAATCAGCGGTTTCTTCCAGATTAGTCTTGAATTGATCGATTAAAACTTCTTGCTTGCTTGCAAATTCATCCATTAACAAGCCGTTAAGCGTATGCAACACCAGAATCGGGTCGTTGTGGCCGAGTGCAATGCCGTGCTTAACGGCAACAGCGCGAATGATAGCTTCCGTACTGTTGCCTGATTGATAGACTTTGGTCTCAGCCGCTTGATTATCTATGCTGCTGATAATGTCCCGGTCTTGCGACTCATTGCTCATAAAATAACTGCGGCATCTAAGCGCTTAAAAATATCATCTTGCATGATCTTCAATCGTTGCCGGGTCATGATGGTTTTATCGGGATCGTTGATAGCTTCATCGAAGGTCAGGTTTTGATTAAGCATTGTGCTTAAGTCGTGTCCAAAGGTTTCTTGCTTGTATTCCGGTATCTGAATCAGTGCGGTGATGGCCTTTTTATTGGTCTTGTAAACAGCCATTTGCTCAAAGGTTTTGCCGCCAGACTTGACTTCGCCCCAGTAGGGATTGAGCCAGACCATAAATTTGGTATTTCCGCTTAAGTGATTTGCCATTTGTGCAAATCCAACCAAGGTATCGTTTAGCGCCTGGCCACCGGTAATGACCGTATGAATGATCAACTCATGGCCTGGAAATTGGCAACGTATCCATGATACTTTGCGAGCCGATGTTCGCCGTAAAGCCGGACGACACAAACATCCAACCGCAGCCAGTTTGGATAGCCAAAGCGTTAAAACTACGGCATTGGCTGGCGAAAAAGGCTATGACGCGGGCAAAAGAATTCAAGGACGTAAGCGCCACATTTTGGTCGATACCCTAGGATTATTACTGGTTGTCGTGGTGACAACGGCCGCTGTTCAAGATCGTGATGGTGCAAAGCTTGTTTTGCAACAGTTAACGGGTAGCTGCAAGAAGCTTCGTAGAATATGGGTAGATGGCGTCTATCGAGGAGCTTTGTTGGGCTGGGTACGCGAACACTTTCGTTTTGTATTCGATGTGGTAATGCACTCAGATGATGTCAAAGGTTTCAAGTTGTTACCGCGTCGATGGGTTGTTGAAAGAACTTTTGCCTGGCTTTATCGATACCGTCGTTTGAGTAAAGATTATGAAGTGCTTACCGAATCCAGCGAAGCTTTCATTCATATTGCCATGATTAATTTGATGTTACAAAGGCTCGATGGATAAGGCTTTTAAAACACGTTCTAAGTTAAATCGGTGTGTTATAGGAAGATAATTTGTTTTTTGTTAACCCAAAAAACCTTAATCGGTTTGACATGGCGTTGTTAAGTCCAAGGATTTTTGAATTGAAGGAATAGTTTTTTTTATTACAGCCTATAGTCCCTGCCTTTATGTGCTTTACCGTACCGACTAAAGATAGTTTTGCAGCTAAAGTGTTTTTGGTCATAAGGAGAAAACATGAGCAAACAAACCCGTGTCAGCCACCTTATATACAACCTTCTTCCCACGGAAATTGAGGGCTTCGATTCCCTGGCCGAGCTGGCCCTGGATATGCGTTGGTCATGGAATCATGCGACCGACGAAGTATGGCGGCAGCTTGATTCCAAACTGTGGGAAATCACACAGAACCCCTGGGTTGTCCTGCAGATGGTCGCGCGCGGCCGGATCGAGCGCTTGTTAGCTGATCCCGTTTTTCGCAAAAACATTGATGGCCTGGTACAGGCCAGGCGGCAAACCATAGAGGCTCCTGCGTGGTTTCAGCAAACCTACCCGCAATCTTCGCTCAACTGTGTCGCCTATTTCAGCATGGAATTTATGTTGAGCGAAGCGCTGCCCATTTACTCGGGCGGGCTCGGCAATGTGGCCGGCGATCAGCTCAAAGCCGCCAGCGATCTGGGCGTACCAGTAGTAGGCGTAGGGTTGCTCTACCAGCAAGGCTATTTTCGCCAAGTGCTTGATAAGGATGGCGCGCAACAGGCACTTTATCCATATAACGATCCGGGGCAGTTGCCGATCACGCCGCTACGTCAGGCGGATGGCGAGTGGCTGCGCTTGGAGATCGCCTTACCCGGTTACTCGGTCTGGCTACGCGTCTGGCAGGTTCAGGTCGGAAGAGTGAAGCTTTACTTGCTGGATAGCAATGATGCGGCCAACTTCCCTGCGCATCGAGGGATTACCAGTGAGCTTTATGGTGGCGGACCGGAGCTGCGCCTCAAGCAGGAGCTGCTGCTCGGGATCGGCGGATGGCGATTGCTGAGTGCGCTTGGCATCCAGTCTGAAGTCTGTCATCTGAATGAAGGTCATGCTGCCTTTGCCGTGTTGGAACGTGCCTGCGGTTTCATGCAAGAAACCGGGCAGCCCTTTGAAGTTGCACTGGCCGTCACCCGGGCCGGAAACCACTTCACCACCCACACGGCGGTGGCCGCAGGCTTTGACCGTTTCACACCGGCGCTTATCGAACAATATCTCGGTGGTTATGCCGAGCAAAAACTTGGCATCACACGCCACGATTTGCTGGTCCTGGGCCGCCAGAACCCTAACGACTCGTCGGAGCTATTCAACATGGCCTATCTGGCCATCCGCAGCAGCGGGGCAGTCAATGGCGTGAGTCGCTTGCACGGGGAAGTCAGCCGACACATCTTTTTGCCACTTTTTCCGCACTGGCCAGAAGACGAAATTCCGGTCGGACACGCGACCAACGGCGTCCACATGCCGAGTTGGGATTCAGCCCCGGCTGACGACCTCTGGACGGAAGTCTGTGGAAAAGATCGCTGGCTGGGGCCGACGGAAACCCTGGAGCAGGACATTCGACGGGTCTCCGACGCCAGACTCTGGCAATTTCGCACAGCTGCCAGCAAGTCTCTGATTGAATATGCCCGCGAACGATTGTCCCAACAACTGACCGTCTCCGGCGCGTCGCCCGAGGCGGTTGACGGAGCAAAATATCTCTTTGATCCCAATACATTGACGCTCGGTTTTGCGCGTCGCTTCGCGACCTACAAGAGGCCGAACCTGCTGCTGCACGACCCGGAGCGACTGCTGCGTCTGTTAACGAATTCTGAGCTACCGGTGCAGCTCATCCTTCCCGGCAAGGCTCATCCGGCAGACCAAGCGGATCAGGCTTTGATCCAGGAATGGACGCATTTCATCCGGCGACCCGAGGCCCGCCCCCATGTAATCTTCCTCAGTGACTACGATATGCTTTTGACTGAGCACCTGGTGCAGGCCGTAGATGTTTGGATCAACACGCCCCGGCGGCCATGGGAGGCGTGTAGAACGAGCGGCATGAAGGTGCTCGTTAATGGTGGCCTTAATCTCTCGGAGTTGGACGGCTGGTGGGCGGAAGCCTACACGCCGGAAGTGGGGTGGGCGCTGGGAGACGGCCAGGAACATGGCGACGATCCGGCCTGGGACGCGGTCGAAGCTTACGCGCTCTACGAGCGGCTTGAGAGGGAGGTGATCCCTGAGTTTTATAACCGTGACGATAAGAACATCCCTCGTGCTTGGGTGGCGCGGATGCGCGAAAGCATGGCGCGGATGACACCGCAGTTCTCCGCTAACCGCGCGGTGCGCGAATACGCCGAGCAACACTACCTCCCTGCTGCCTTAGCCTATCGTGAGCGCTATGCCAATAAATGCGCGGAGGCAAGCCAGATAGTCGATTGGCAGCATGCGCTGGATCGAAACTGGGACTCGTTGCGCTTTGGAGGCTTACGGGTCGAAATCAACGCGGACCATCACGTATTTGAAGTCGAAATTTTTCTGAATGATCTCGATCCGAATGCAGTACGAGTCGAGCTCTATGCAGACGGTATTAACGGCGGCGATCCCGTTCGGGAGGAAATGAAGTACGTGGGACCGCTACCTGATGCATCCCACTACCGCGTCTATCACGTAACGGTACCCCCTAAACGTCCAGCAGGAGACTACTCGGCTCGAGTAATACCTCACCGTTCCGGGGTGTCGGTTCCGTTGGAATCTGCTCGAATCCTATGGCATTGATAATGAAAACGCCCCAACGCGAGTTGCACGATTATATCTCGGAGGTCTCCGGGCACGCTGACGTTAGGCCAGGCTCTCCGCTGCCTTTGGGAACCCAGGAAAAGGGGGGAGGAGTTAATTTCGCCATTTTTAGCCGTAACGCCAGTCGCGTTCGGCTAGAGTTGTTCGGGCATCCTGAAGACGCAGTGCCCGCTCGGATAATCGATTTGGATTCAGTGCATAACCGCACCGGTGACGTATGGCACGTTTGGGTGGAGGAGATCGGTCCCGGTCAACTCTATGCTTACCGCGTGGATGGCCCTTACGAACCTGGCGAAGGACATCGTTTTAATTTCAACAGGCTTCTCCTTGATCCTTTCGCTACTGCGATTTCGCGGCTGCCTCCGTGGGATTTTGCATCGGCGCGTGGATTCGACCCGTTGGCGCCAGAGCATGACTTAGTGCTTTCGATGCTGGACAATTCCAGCTCAATGCCGAAATGCGTGTTTGTCAACGAACCCTTCGAGTGGGATGGAGACCAGCCACCCCGGCATCCCTGGCCGAAGACGGTCATTTATGAAACACACGTGCGAGGCTTCACCATTCATCCCAGTTCCGGTGTGGAGCATCCCGGCACCTATCGGGGCCTGATGGAAAAGATCCCTTATTTAAAGGAACTGGGAGTGACGGCTGTGGAACTGATGCCTGTGCAGGAATTCAATGAACACCAGAGGAAAGGCATCAATCCGCAAACAGGCAAGTCACTCAGGAATTATTGGGGTTACGACCCCGTGGCCTTCTTTGCGCCGAAAGCATCCTACAGCAGTTCGGGAGGCTTGGGCCAGCAGAAGCTGGAGTTCAAGGAAATGGTGCGGGCGCTCCATCTTGCCGATATCGAAGTGATCCTGGATGTCGTGTTCAATCACACAGCGGAGGGAAACGAACTGGGCCCAACGTTGTGTTTCCGCGGGATTGACAACGCGATCTTCTACACGCTGGCGGATGACAAGCGCTACTACAAGGACTACACGGGCACAGGCAACACCACCAACGCCAACCATCCCGTGGTGCGGGATTTCACCTTAAGCGCATTGCGCTACTGGGTGGTGGAGATGCATGTGGATGGCTTCCGGTTTGATTTGGCGTCGGTTCTCGGCCGGGATGGCACCGGCAACTTGCTGGCCAATCCCCCGCTGCTGGAGCGGATCGCCGAGGACCCGATCCTGAGGGGAACCAAGCTCGTCGCCGAAGCGTGGGATGCCGCCGGAGCCTATCAGGTAGGCAATTTTTCCCGGGGCTGGGCGGAGTGGAACGGCCGCTACCGTGACGATATGCGCCGATTCTGGCGTGGCGACGAGGGGATGCTCGGTTCATTTGCCAGCCGCATCTGCGGTAGCGCTGACATTTACGCCAAGACCGGCAAATGTCCCGAGTGCAGCATCAATTTCGTCACCTGTCACGATGGCTTCACGTTGAATGATCTGGTGAGTTATCGGAACAAGCACAATGAAGCCAACGGAGAACGCAACCACGATGGGACCAACGATAATTTCAGCGCAAATTATGGTGTTGAAGGTGAGACGACGGATGCCGGGATCGAGACCTTGCGGAAGGGCCAGATCAAGAACTTCCTGCTCACCCTGCTGATCTCGCGCGGCGTGCCGATGCTGCTCAGCGGGGACGAATTTCGCCGCACCCAAGGCGGCAACAACAACGCCTACTGCCAGGACAACGAAACGAGCTGGCATGACTGGAGCTGTCTGGAACAGCACCGGGAAATTTTCCGCTTCACCCGTGGCATGATTGCCTTTCGCCGGGCGCATCCGATTCTAAGCAAGGATCAATTTTACACGGACACCGAGATCAGCTGGTTCAACCCTCAAAGGGGATTACCCAACTGGGCTGACCCGAATGAAAAACAGTTTGCCTGTCTGATCCATGAAGACGAACAGAGCGCACTTTACCTGATGTTCAATGCCGGCACCGATGCGGTCGATTTCGGCTTGCCCTCCGAGCCGTCCGGGGCACGTTGGCATCTGGCCGTTGATACCGCTCGCGAAGCGCCACAGGATCTGTTTGCAGCGGGCGAGGAACCGCTTTGGGAAGATCGACAAACTTACCATCTGAGTCCCCGATCCGGCGCCATACTGCTGGCTCAAGGAACGAACTATCAAAGGCAGCAAACGGTATTGACGGAGGCCAAATGAAAAAAAACATTACGACTTTGTTTCTGGATATCGGCGGCGTTCTGCTCACCAATGGGTGGGATCATCTTGCCCGCAAACGGGCGGCAACGAACTTCAAGATTGAGTGGGCCGAGATGGAGGATCGGCATGGCCTGAACTTCGCCATCTACGAGGAGGGCAAGCTCACCCTGGAGGAATACCTGAGCCGGACGGTTTTCTACGAGGAGCGGCCGTTCACACGGGATCAGTTCCGGGAATTCATGTTCGCGCAGTCGCGAGCTTTTCCCGAGATGATCGAGTTAATCTGCAAACTCAAAATAAAGTACGGATTGAAGATCGCCGTGGTCAGCAACGAAGGTCGCGAACTGAATACGTATCGAATTCGAAAGTTCAAGCTGGATGGCTTCGTGGACTTTTTTGTTTCCTCCTGCTTTGTCCATCTCCGCAAGCCCGACGCGGACATTTTTCGGCTTGCGCTGGACATCGCCCAGGTGCCAACCGAACAGATCATCTATATCGAAAACACCCTGATGTTCGCCCAGATCGCGGAAGGTTTGGGGATTCGCAGCATTCTGCACACGGATTACCCGTCCACGTGCGCACAATTGGCCTCGTTTGGATTGCAGCATGACGAAGGCGTCAGCCATGAAACCCGCTAACTCAAGCATCCTGACGATTAATGGCGGCTCTTCGAGCATCAAGTTCGCGCTGTTCGAAGCGGGTGACTCGCTCCAACGGATTCTGGCGGGTGGGATTGAGCGGATTGGACTGCCGCAGACCACCCTGCGAGTGCAAGGTGTGAACCCCACTGACAACTTTTCGCGGCTATTGAGGGCGCCGGATCCCGCTGTGGCGGCATAGCTATCTACACAACTTAAAGCACAAAAGTAGTAACATACGCCATGAATATAAAAAAAGTTATTAGACCTCGATCCTCGCTTGGCAAAGCGTCACCAACAGTTGGTGAGTGAGTATTTGAACTC